>NZ_JBVIWC010000023.1:47234-164191 GCF_055594965.1 Kitasatospora sp. NPDC040550
TCCCCTCCCCCCCCCCCCCCTCTTCCTCCCCCCCCCCCCCCCCCCCCCCCCCCCCCCCCCCCCCCCCCCCCCCCCCCCCCCCCCCGGGACCGTACGGCCTGCCGTCAGCGGGCGTCGCGCAGGGCGACGGCGGTGGCGACGGCGGCGGTGACGGCCTCGTGGCCCTTGTCCTCGGCGGAGCCCGGCAGACCGGCCCGGTCGAGCGCCTGCTCCTCGTTGTCGCAGGTCAGCACGCCGAAGCCGACCGGGACCCCGGTGTCCACGCTGACCTGGGTCAGACCGGCGGTGGCCGCCTGGCAGACGTAGTCGAAGTGCGGGGTGCCGCCGCGGATCACCACGCCGAGGGCGACCACGGCGTCGTAGCCGCGGTCGGCGAGGCGCTTGGCGGCCACCGGCAGCTCGAAGGTGCCCGGGACGCGCAGCACGGTCGGCTCGGCGACGCCCAGCTCCTTGAGCGCCCGGTGGGCACCGTCCAGGAGGCCGTTCATCACCTTGTCGTGCCACTGGGCGGCGATGACCGCGACCTTGAGGTCGGCGGCGCCGTCGATGGTCAGCTCGGGGGCTCCGTGGCCGCTCATGTGTCTACTTCTTCCTGTCCTTGGTACGGGAGTTCGGGGGCTGGCGCTCGGGTGCGGGCGTTCGGGGGCTGTGGTTCGCGGACGGGCGGTCGAGCGCGGGCGGTCGAGCGCGGGCGGTCGAGCGCGGTCGGTCGAGCGCGGTCAGGAGCCGAGGCCGGGCAGGTCGTGGCCCATCCGGTCGCGCTTGGTGCGCAGGTAGCGCAGGTTGTGCTCGCCCGGCGCGATCTCGACCGCCTCACGCCCCTTGACCTTGAGCCCGTGGTCGCTGAGCGCGGTCTGCTTCCGCGGGTTGTTGGTCAGCAGGGTGAGCGAGCGGACCCCGAGGTCCACCAGCATCTGCGCCGCGATGCTGTAGTCGCGGGCGTCCGCGGGCAGGCCCAGGTCCAGGTTGGCGTCGACGGTGTCGCGCCCCTGCTCCTGCAGCTCGTACGCACGCAGCTTGTGGGCCAGGCCGATCCCCCGGCCCTCGTGGCCGCGCAGGTAGAGCACCACGCCGCGGCCGGACTCGGCGACCCGCCGGAGCGAGGCCTCCAGCTGCGGACCGCAGTCGCAGCGCAGCGAGCCGAGGACGTCGCCGGTCAGGCACTCGGAGTGCACCCGCACCAGCACGTCCTCGCCGTCCGGCAGCCGACCGTCCGCGCCGAGGCCGCCGGCCACCAGCGCGATGTGCTCGACGCCGTCGAGGGTGCCCCGGTAGCCGACCGCGGTGAACTCGCCGTGCACGGTGGGCAGGGCGGTGGTGGCGGCCCGGTCGACGTGCAGCTCGGTGCGGCGACGGTAGGCGATCAGGTCCTCGATGGAGATGATCGCCAGGCCGTGCGCGCGGGCGAAGGCGACCAGCTCGGGCAGCCGGGCCATGGTGCCGTCGTCGTTGACCACCTCGGCGATCGCCCCGGCCGGCGCCAGCCCGGCCAGCCGGGCCAGGTCGACGGCGGCCTCGGTGTGCCCGGGGCGGACCAGCACCCCGCCCTCGACGGCGCGCAGCGGGAAGACGTGCCCGGGCCGGGTGAGGTCCCCGGGCTCGGTGCCGGGCGAGGAGAGCAGCCGCACCGTCCGGGCGCGGTCGGCGGCGGAGATGCCGGTGTCCACGCCCTCGCGGGCGTCCACCGAGACGGTGTAGGCGGTGCCCTTGCGGTCCTCGTTGACCTGGGTCATCGGCGGGAGCTTGAGGCGGTCCAGCTCCTCACCGGTCATCGGGGCGCAGATCACGCCGGAGCTGTAGCGGATGGTGAAGGCCATCAGCTCGGGGGTCGCGGCGGAGGCGGCGAAGACGATGTCGCCCTCGTTCTCGCGGTCCTCGTCGTCGACCACGATCACCGCTCGGCCGACCGCGATGTCGGCGATCGCGCGCTCGACCGGGTCGAGGACGAACTCCTCGCCCTCGCCGCCGGGTCGGGTGCCGGGCTCGCCGCCGGGCCGGGCGCTGCCGGGCTGGGTCTGGTTCTCGGTCATGCCGTGACTCCCTGCGGGACGTTGGCGGACGTGGCTCGCGGCTCACGGGTGCTCAGCCACCAGGAGCGCAGGCCGAGCAGCACCAGGACGAAGTAGACGGAGTAGGTGAGGCCCGAGAAGGTGTAGCCGCTGTTGAAGGCGAACGGGACGCCGACCGCGTCGACCGCGATCCAGGCGAACCAGAACTCCAGCCAGCCGCGCGCCTGGGCCACCATCGCGGCGAGCGTGCCGACGAAGATGTAGGCGTCCGACCAGGGGCTCCAGGACAGCTCGGGGTAGGCGGTGAACAGCAGCGCCAGGCCGACCGTGCCGGCCGCGGTGCCGGCCACCAGGACGGCCCGCTCGGACCAACTGGCGAACCGCACCGAGATGGTGCCGGTGTCCCGGCGCCCGCGCCGCCACTGCGCCCAACCCCAGGCGGCGGTGACGATGACGATCAGCTGCTTGCCGATCAGGCCGGGGACGTGGCCCCCGAGGTAGGCGGCGATCAGCACGACGCCGGACAGGAGTTGGACCGGCCAGCTCCACACCGAGCGGCGCCAGCCGAGCGCCAGGCCGGCGAAGCCGAACAGGTTGCCGATCATGTCGGCCCACTTCACGTGTTCACCGAGGACGGTGAACGCCTCTCCGCTGAGCCAGCTCATTCCTTGTCCCCCGTGCTGTGCGTGTTGTGTGCGGTGTGCGTGGTGTCCGTGACCGGTGCGGTGTGCGGCAGGTTCGGGAGGGTGCGCGATTCGAGCAGCCGCTCCACGTACTTGGCGAGCACGTCGACCTCGAGGTTGACGCTCTCGCCGAGGGTCTTGGCGCCGAGCGTGGTCAGCGCGAGGGTCGCCGGGATGAGGCTGACGGTGAAGCTGTCGCGGGCCGCCTCGACCACGGTGAGGCTGACGCCGTCGACCGTGATCGAGCCCTTCTCCACCAGGTAGCGGGAGATGGACTCCGGCAGCGAGAAGCGCAGCACCTCCCAGCGCAGGTTGCCGGCCGCGTCGCGCTCGCCGGGCTCGCGGCTCAACAGCCGCCCGGTGGCATCGACATGACCCTGGACCAGGTGCCCGCCGAGCCTGGCGCCGAGCGCCATCGCGCGCTCCAGGTTGACCGGGGAGCCGGGCTTCAACTCGCCCAGGCTGGATCGGTGCAGCGTCTCGGCCATCACGTCGGCGCTGAACTCGCCCGTCTCGGCGGCCAGTTCCTCGGCACTGTCGACCACGGTCAGACAGACGCCGTTGACCGCGATGGAGTCACCGTGACGCGCGCCGACACGAACCACCGGGCCACGCAGGCGGATTCGCGAGGAGTCGCCGATCTCCTCGATCGACACGACCTCGCCGAGCTCTTCGATGATGCCGGTGAACACCCGGGTCTCCTCGCGCTTGGGGCGCGGACTCCGGGGCGGCAGAGGGAGATGACACGGACGGGCACCGGTGCACAGGGCTGCCGACATGACCCGTCGCCGGGGTGCCGGAACCGCCGGGAGATCACTCGCCCGACCCGGGAGACACCTCTCCCGCCGTTCACCTGACCGTGGTCCGGTCCGGTTCGTGATGGACCACGGATACTGCTCTTCGTCCGCCCGCGCACGCCTCCCATCCGGACTTTAACCGTCGGTCCAGGAATTTCACCTGGTCAACCGGCCGCTGGCTGCGGACGGGTCGCGGACTGTAACCGCCGGTTCGGATTTTCACCGACCCCGGAGTGCGCTGAACGTCACTGCTGATGACGTCATTGTGCCACGCGGGGTGCGAGCCGAGGGAGAGGGTTCCGCTGTGGCCTGTTTCACGGCCTCGCGGGGAATGCGCGGTGGGTCCGGTCCGGCGCCGGCGGGTCCGGCGGGGCGTCGGTGAGTCCGGCACGGCGCCGGTGGCGCCGCCCTGCGCGCAGGGTGACGCTGGTGGTGGGACCGGAAGACCGGCGGGTTCGCGGAGTTCGCACGGTTCGCAGGGTTCGCAGGGTTCGCGGGGCCCGCAGTGTTCGGAAGGTTCTGAAAGTTCGCGGGGTTCGCAAGGTACGGAGGCGAGCGCGATGAAGTTCATGGACGTCCACCGCGGGATGGTCGGGATCACGCCGGAGCAGCTCAAGGCGGCCCACGCGGCCGACTTGGCGGTCGAGGGCGAGGAGGGCGTGCACTTCCAGCAGGCCTGGGCCGACCCGGAGACCGGCACGGTGTACTGCCTGTCCGAGGCGCCGTCCAGGGAAGCGGTGCAGCGGGTCCACGACCGGGCCGGGCACCCGGCGGACGAGATCCACTCGGTGCCCTTCTCGGTGTGACGGTCGGGCGTGGTCGTACCCGGTGCGACCGTCCCGGGGTGTTCGGCCCGGGCCGGGCTCAGAGCGTGGCGGGTGCGGCGATCGGCGTGAAGTGGCTGACCTCCGGGGGGTGCGCGAGGTAGTGCAACTCGCCCTCCGACCAGACCGGCCGGATCCGCCACATCGGCCCGGCGTACCCCCGCAGGGCCTCCTCGTCGCGCCAGCGGCTGACCACGAGCACCCGGTGCCCGCCCTCGGTCACCGAGCGCAACAGTTCACCGCCGAGGCAACCGTCCGTCCGCCCCAACTGCGGGATCACCTGGCTGACCAGGTGCGCGCAGAACTCCTCGATGCGATCGGCCGTGACCTGCCCGGCCCAGATTCTGACGATCACGGCCACCACCTCCGGCTGGCTGGAGTCCCTGGCCCCATTATCAGCGGAAAACCGCTGGTGGGGAGGGGTGGGACGACTCTTTCACGGAGAGTCGGGGAAGCCGGGGGAAGGGGCGCGGGGAGGGCCCTCCGTTAGATTCCCGGTATGACCCTCACACCGGAAGCTCCCGCGCCGTCAACCCCCGCTCCGGACACACCGAACAGCCTGTTCGCCGCCCTCAGCGCGCGTGCCCTCACCGAGCCGGCCCAGCTGCGTGAGGTCTACGAGCAGCCCGGCGACCACGCGCGCCGCAAGCAGGTGGACCACCTCCACGAGGTCGCCCAGCGCCTCATCGCCTGCGCCTCGCTGGTGTTCGTGGCCAGCTCCGACGCGGCCGGCCGCTGCGACGTCTCCCCGCGCGGCGGCCCGGCCGGGGTCGTCTCGGTACTCGACGAGCACACCCTGGCCATCCCGGACGCCACCGGCAACAAGCGTCTGGACACCCTGCACAACATCCTGGAGAACGGCCGGGTCGGGCTGCTCTTCGTCGTCCCGGGGCGGGACACCACGCTGCGGGTCAACGGGCGGGCCTGCGTCTCCACCGATCCGGAGCTGCTGCGGCAGCTGACGGCCGTCGGCAAGCCCCCGCGCAGCGCGATCGTGGTGGCCGTGGAGGAGGTGTACGCCCACTGCCCGAAGGCGCTCATGCGCGGCTCGGCCTGGAAGCCGGAGAACTGGCTGGCGAAGGACGACCAGCCGACGTCGGCGGAGGTCACGCTGTCGCACCTGAGGGACGACTCGCTGACCATCGACATGATCGAGCAGACGGAGCGGGAAGCGCTGCTGTACCGGTACGAGTAGGAGCGGCGCGGTGTGCCGCTGGCCGGCACCCCGGTGTGCCCGTGCGCCGGTGTGCCCGGTGTGCCTGGTGTACCGGTTGATCGGCGCCGGTGCGCCCCGCCGCCGGTCCGGGAGGGCCGGCCGCGGGGCCCCGCTCGCCCCGGCGCCGGGTCAGGCGGCCTTCGGGACGTCGATCACCGCCGCGCCGTCGGCGGCCCGTTGGACCGCCTCGACGCCCTTGTGGGCGGCGTCCTTGCTGACGTAGCCCTGGCCGGTCGCGACGATCTCGCCGTTGCCCGCCTTGAGCCGGAACCGGTACTTGCCGCCGGCGTCCTGGTAGACCTCGAACTTGCCCGACATCCGGGCCACCTCCTCGTGCGGCACGGGTGCGCCGCGTCGATCCGTCCCCCTCCCCCTCGGAGTACCGTGCGCCCGGCGCGGGGGCGGGCGCACCCGGTCGGCCGCCGGACGGGTGACGCCGGGCGGATCCCGGTTTGCGGGGGTGCCGGGGAGGCCGCTGGTGGTTTGAATGGACGGATGGACTGCGTGTTCTGTGCGGTGGTGGCGGGCGAGGAACCGGCGCACCGGGTACTGGACGACGCGGCGGCGGTGGCCTTCCTGGACCGTCGGCCGCTGTTCCCCGGCCACGTGCTGGTCGTACCGCGCGCCCACCACCGGACCCTGGCGGACCTGCCGACCGAGGAGGTCGGGCCGTTCTTCCTGCGGGTGCAGCGGGTGGCGGCGGCGGTGGAGCGGGGGCTGGGCGCGGCGGGCACCTTCGTGGCCGCGAACAACCGGATCAGCCAGTCGGTGCCGCACCTGCACGTCCACGTGGTGCCGCGCAATCCCAAGGACGGGCTGCGCGGGTTCTTCTGGCCGCGGGGGAAGTACCCGGACGAGGCGGGGGCGGCGGAGGTGGCGGCGCGGCTGCGGGCGGCGCTCGAGGAGGGGTAGGGCGGGGGCGGGGGCTCAGTGGGGGCGGGGCGCAGCGGGGATGAGGGGTGCAGCGGGGACGAGGGGCCGGGGGCGGCCGGGGGGCAGCCGGGGGCCTTTTCGGCATTCGACCGGGCACTTCGACCGGACCTCTTGACAGGTATAGACCACTCCGCTTGAGTCGGTGTCGGCCCCGCACCGGCCCGCACCCCGGTCGGCCGTCCCCCACGACGCGCCCCCGCACGGGCCACGGCTCCCCTGCCCCACCAGGTCCCGGTCCCGACGACGTGCGGCCCCCACCGCACAAGGGGTGATGACGTGTCAACCAAACGCCTGCTCGCGCTGCTGTCCACCGTGGTCACGGCGCTCGCGCTCGCGGTGCTCCTCCCGGCCTCCGCCGGCGCCGCCGCCTGCGGCACCGCCTGGAACGCGACCGCCGTGTACACCGGCGGCGCCGCCGTCTCGTACAACGGCCACAACTGGACCGCCAAGTGGTGGACCCAGAACGAACCGCCGAGCACCGGCGGCTCCGGGGTCTGGGCCGACCAGGGCCCCTGCGGCGGCCCCACCGACCCCGGCCCGACCCCCACACCGACCCCGAACCCGGGCGGATTCCCGGTCAGCCAGGCCCAGTTCGACCGGATGTTCCCGAACCGGAACCCCTTCTACACGTACCAGGGCCTGCTCGACGCCACCAGCGCCTACCCCGGCTTCGCGGCCACCGGCAGCGACACCGTCCGGAACCAGGAGGCCGCGGCCTTCCTCGCCAACGTCAGCCACGAGACCGGCGGGCTGGTCTACGTGGTCGAGCAGGACACCTCCAACTACCCGCACTACTGCGACGCTTCGCAGCCCTACGGATGCCCGGCCGGACAGGCCGCGTACTACGGGCGCGGCCCGATCCAGCTCAGCTGGAACTTCAACTACAAGGCGGCGGGCGACGCGCTCGGCATCGACCTGCTGCACAACCCGGACCTGGTGCAGACCGACCCGGCGGTGGCCTGGAAGACCGGCCTCTGGTACTGGAACACCCAGAACGGCCCCGGCACCATGACCGCGCACGACGCGATGGTCAACGGGCGGGGCTTCGGCGAGACGATCCGCAGCATCAACGGCGCGCTGGAGTGCAACGGCAACAACACCACGCAGATGCAGCACCGGATCAGCCTGTACCAGAGCTTCGTGCAGATCCTCGGCACCGTGCCCGGGGGCAACCTGAGCTGCTGACGGGCCCTAGGGTCGGGGCATGAACGAACTCGCGCGCCTCGTGCAGCAGACCTCCGACCGGCTCGCGGGCCGGTGTGTCGGCGTGGTGGTCGCCGGGGTGGCCGGTGGCGCCGTGGAGATCCACGGCGCCGGGCGGACCGGGCCGGGAGGTGAAGTGCCCGGGGCCCGGACGTTGTTCGACATCGGCTCCGTCACCAAGGTGTTCACCTCGCTCGCGCTCGCGCGGCTGGCGCTCGACGGCGTCGTGCGCCTCGACGAGCCGCTCGCGGAGGTGCTGCCCCGTTCGGCGACCGTCCCGGCCCGGGGCGGGCAGGCGATCACGCTCCGGCACCTCGCCACCCACACGTCGGGGCTCCCCCGGCTGCCCCGGGGCATGGTGCTGCGCGCCCTGCTGCGGCCCAACCAGCCGGACCCGTACGCCCATTGCACCGCCGAGCGAATACTCTCCGGGCTCGGGCGGACGCGGCTGCACTCCGCGCCCGGGCGCAACTTCCGGTACTCCAACCTCGGCGCCGGGCTGCTCGGACTGGCCCTCGCCCACCGGGCCGACACCGCGTACGGCGAGCTGGTGGACCGCGAGGTCTGCGCACCGCTGGGGCTGGCGGACACCTGCCTGCGGCCGGACGCCGATCAGTCCGCCCGGCTGGCGTCCGGCCACGCGCCGAGCGGGCGCCCGGTGCCGTCCTGGGAGTTCGCGGCACTCCCCGGCATGGGCGGGCTCCGCTCGACGGCGGCCGACCTCGCGGCCTTCCTGCGGGCGCAGTTGGCGGCCGAGGGCGAGCCGGACGCACCGCTGGCGCCGGCGATGCTGCTCGCCCGGGAAACCAGGCACCGGGTCAATCCGTTCGCGTGGGCGCACCTCGGCTGGCTCGGCCACCGGCTGCACGCCCAGCAGGGTCGACACCTGCAGTTGTGGCACAACGGGGGGACGGGCGGGTCCGCCTCCTTCCTCGCGTTCGACCCGGAGCAGCAGGTGGGGGTGGTGGTGCTGGCCAACTCCCGGCGGTCGGTGGACGAGGCGGGCACCGCGCTGCTGCGGCGGCTGCAGGTGGGGCTCGGCGCGGCCGGGCGCTGACGGGCGGGGCCGCCCCGGCACCCCGGTTCCCCCGCCGACCGGAGTTCCGGTCGCCCCTGCCGAACGGCACCCCCTGCCGCCGGACACACTCCGGCTGTTTCGGGCCAAAGGGTGTCGATTGGCACTGTTCCGGAGGGTGGTGGGCGATCGATCCTGGTGGTCCGACATCCGGCGGTCGCAGTTCCGGTTGGGGAGACCGTCGAGGGCAAGGAGGGCGAAGTGGCGATGCTGTGGTCGCCCGGGTGGGCGTGGTCGTTCGTGGAGAGCGGTCAGGCCTGTCGCGGGCCGGCCGGTCCGCTCGGGCCGGTGGTGCGGGTGCACCGGGCGTTCCGGCCGGTCCCGTGGCGGGCGCGGACGTGGCTGGACACCGTGGCGGTGGTCCTGGCACTGGTGGTCTGCCTGGCGCTCGGCGAGTGGTGGCCCGCGCCCGTGGTGGCAGCCGCGGCGGCGGTGGCCGTGAACGGCTACGCCGCCCTGCGGCCCGCGCCCGGGCTGCGCTCGGTACGGGTCCATGAGGGCGGGCTGGCGCTGGTCGGGGCGGGCGGCGGCGAGCGGCTGCTGCCGTGGGCGGGCATCGAAGCCGTCGAGTACTCCCCCGGCGAGCGGCGCCGGGAGCCCGAACGGATCCGAATATGGCCCGCCGGCGCGGACGAGCCCCTGGTGCTGGCCCGACTGCACGGGCTGGAGGGGTTGGCGCGGGAGGTGGACGAGCTCCTGTCCCCGTGTCTGCGGGCCGCGCTGCACGAGGCGCTGAGCAGCGAGGGCAGCGTCCGGTTCGCCCGGGGGCGGCTGACGGTGACGACCGGCGGGCTGGTGCACCGGCCGCCGCACCCCCTGGTCGCGGCGGAGGCGTACCGGTGGGCGGGGGTGCACTCGGCCCGGGCGTCCGGCCTCGGTGAGCTGGAGCTCCGGACGCGGTCGACGGGGCTGCCGCTCACCCTCCCGGTGCCCAACGCCCGCGCGGCGGCGGAGTTCCTGGAGGACCTCCGGGGCTCGGAAGCCCTGACGGACGCCTAGAGAGTTGGATTCCCAAACCCACCCACCTCTAGTAGGTTTGGTTTTCCAATCCACCACAGAGGAGAGGCGGCCCGCCATGCGCGATGCCGTGATCGTCGAAGCCGTCCGCACCCCCGTCGGAAAGGGCAAGCCGGGCGGCTCGCTCTCGGGCGTCCACCCGGTCGAACTGCTCGCCCACACCCTCCAGGCCCTGATCGGGCGCAGCAGCATCGACCCGGCCCTGGTCGACGACGTGATCGGCGGCTGCGTCGACCAGGTCGCGGAGCAGGCGATGAACACCACCCGCTACGCCTGGCTGGCGGCCGGGTTCCCGGAGTCCGTTCCGGCGACCACCGTGGACCGGCAGTGCGGCTCCTCCCAGCAGGCGGTGCACTTCGCGGCTCAGGGGGTGATCTCCGGGGCGTACGACCTGGTGGTGGCCTGCGGGATCGAGTCGATGAGCCGGGTGCCGATGTGGTCGAACGTGCCGCCGGGGGCGGATCCGTTCGGCGCCTCCGTCGCGGCCCGCTACCCCGGCGGACTGATCCCGCAGGGGGTCGGCGCCGAGCTGATCGCCGCCAAGTGGTCGCTCACCCGGGAGGCCATGGACGAGTTCGCGGCCGGGTCGCACGCCAAGGCCGCCAGCGCGCACGCGGAGGGCCGGTTCGCGGACGAGCTGATCCCCGTCCCGACGCCCGACGGCCTGGTCACGACGGACGAATCGGTGCGCCCGGGCACCACGGCCGAGGTCCTGGCGGGGCTCCGTCCGGCCTTCGCCGACCCGGCCTACGCCGAGCGCTTCCCGCAGATCGACTGGTCGGTCACGGCGGGCAACAGCAGTCCGATCAACGACGGCGCCTCCGCCGTCCTGATCACCAGCAGCGAGACCGCCGCCCGGCTGGGGCTGCGCCCACTGGCCCGGCTGCACTCCTTCGCCGTCACCGGGTCGGACCCCCTGCTGATGCTCACCGGCGTCCTGCCCGCCACCGAGAAGGTGCTGCGTCGCGCCGGGCTCTCGCTCGCCGACATCGACCTGTTCGAGGTCAACGAGGCCTTCGCCAGCGTCGTCCTGGCCTGGCTGCAGGAGACCGGCGCCGACCCGGTCCGGCTCAACGTCAACGGCGGCGCCATCGCCCTCGGCCACCCGCTGGGCGCCAGTGGTACCCGGCTGATGACGACCCTGGTGCACGAACTGCGCCGCAGTGGCGGGCGGTTCGCCCTGCAGACCATGTGCGAGGCGGGCGGCCTGGCCAACGCCACGATCCTGGAGGCGGTCGCCTGACGCGAACTCACCGGCACCGACCGGCTCCGGTCGGCCCTCCCGCCGGCCCCGGCCGCCCATCCCCTAGGGGCTGCCGGGGGCCCGCCCCGCAAGGGATCAGTACCTCTCTGAGTGGACGTCAGTTCGACCGCCGGCGACCTACCGTCGCTCGTATGAGCCGACACACGAGCCGACTTCGCACCACCGCCGCAGTCGCAGCCCTGCTGCTCGCCGTGCCCCTGTCCGTCGCAGCGGCGGCACCGGCCCTGGCCGCACCCGCCGCGCCGGTCGCCGCCGCTGCCGGTGCGGCCGGCACCTCCGCCGCGGCCGGCACGCCGAGCGCCATCCACCTCGAACTCCCGCGCCCGACCGGGCCGTTCGCGGTCGGGCAGGAGGTCCTGCACCTGGTCGACGAGAACCGCCCGGACCCGTGGGTGCCCTCCGCCGGCCCGCGCCAGCTGATGGTCACGATGTACTACCCCGCCCACGCCGGGACGGGCAGCCCGGCCCCGTACATGACCGCCGCGGCCGCCCGGCTGCTGCTGGACAGCAAGCTCCCGGGCAACACCGTCCCGGCCGGGGCCGTGACCGGCACCCGCACCTGGTCCAGGACGGACGCCCGCCCCCAGGGCGGCCACTACCCGCTGGTGGTCCTCTCCCCCGGCTTCACCATGCCGCGCGCCTCGCTCAGCAGCCTCGCCGAGGACCTGGGCAGCCGCGGGTACGTGGTGGCACTGGTCGACCACACCTACGAGAACACCGGGACCACCTTCCCGGACGGGCAGACGCTGCCCTGCGTGGAGTGTGGCAAGCTCACCACCCCCGAGGCCTGGAAGGGCCTGGACGAGAGCCGGGCGAAGGACGTCTCCTTCGTCATCGACCAGCTGACCGACCGCCCCCACCCCGCCTGGCGCTACGCCCGCATGATCGACCGCGACCGGATCGGCATGGCCGGGCACTCCGCCGGCGGCGCGGCCAGCGTCCCGGCGCTGGTGACCGACGACCGGATCCGGGCGGGGGCGGACCTGGACGGCACCATGGACTACGAGGTGCCCGAGTCCGGGATCGGCGGCAAGCCGTACCTGATGATCGGCCACCCGCTGCCCGGCGCCGAGGACACCAGCTGGACCGACAGCTGGCCCCGGCTCGACGGCTGGAAGCGGTGGCTGACCGTCGACGGCACCGACCACGGCAGCTTCACCGACTACCCGCTCTTCCTCAAGGCGCTCGGCGCGCCCCAGCCCCCGGAGACCACCATCACGGGGCAGCGCGCCGTCGAGCTCACCCGCCGGTACGTCGGGGCGTTCTTCGACCTCCAGTTGAAGGGCATCGACCAGCCGCTGTTCGACGGACCGAACGCCGCCGAGCCGGAGGTCCATTTCCACTCCTGACCGGGTGCGCCCGAGGGGCCGTCGGCGCGCTGCCGGCGGCCCCGTCGGCTCCGTGCACACCGCCCGGCGGTGCACACCGCCCGGCGGCGCTCCGCTAGGCGGCGGAGGCGGCCGCCGAGGCGATCGGTTCGAGGAGCGGGTGCGGGCGGACCAGGGCGCGGGAGACCGGGTCCTCGCGGTGGCCGCCGGCGTGGGCCGGGTTGGGGCGCATGGTGACCTCGGCCGGGGGGACGGGCCCGCCGCCGCAGCCGGGGCAGGCGCCGATGAGGTCGAGGTCGGTGCCGCAGGGGAGGTGCGCGAACAGGTGGTGCGGGCCGCCCGGGGTCGCGTGCCGGCCGCCCCAGCGGCTCAACTGGTAGAGCGGGCCCCAGAGTTCGAGGCCGGTATCGGTGAGCAGGTAGCCGTGGCGGAGCGGCGCCTGCTGGTACGGCTCCTTGCGCAGCACCCCCGCCGCGACCAGGGCGTTGAGCCGCGCGGTCAGGACGGCTCGCGGGATGCCCAGGTGGGCGAGGAAGTCGTTGAAGCGCTGAACGCCGTAGAACGCGTCGCGGACGATCAGCAGGCTCCAGCGTTCGCCGACCACCTCCAGGGCGCGGGCCAGTGCGCAGTCCTGCAGTTCGTAGTCCGTTCCCAGCGCCATGCGGGCCAGCGTAGTCCACGGCCGAACTGGGTTCAATGAACAGACTTTCGGTGGTAGCGTCCCACTCGAGACGAAGGTTCATTCACCAGACCCATCGGCCCGTCCTCCGGAGGGAACACCCATGTCCCCCGCACCACCTGCCGTGTCCGCAGCGCCCGGTCTGCGCGGCCGGGCCCGCCGGTCCGCCCGACCCGTCCGGCCCGTCCGACCCGTCCGGCCCGTCCGGCCCGGTGCCACCCTGGCCGTCACGGCGGCCGCCACTGCCCTGGTCACCGTCGCGTACACCGCCCCCACCGCCTCGCTCGCCGCCACCGCCCAGGCCGCCCACCTCGGCGCCACCGGCCGCACCTGGATCCTCACCGGCACTCTCGTCGGCATCTCGGCCCTCCTGCTCACCGCCGGCAGCGCGGCCGACGACCACGGCCGCAAACGGGTCTTCACCTCCGGCGTGCTGCTGTTCGCCGCCGCCGAGGCCCTGGCCGCGCTCGCCCCCGACGGCACCGTCTACCTGGCCGCCCGGATCCTGCTCGGCGCCGCGTCCGCCGCCGTCCTCGCGCCCGCACTCGGCCTCATCAGCCACGCCCACCCGGCCGGGCCGCAACGGATCCGGGCGCTCGGCGTCTGGGGCGCGGCCGTCGGCCTCGGCATCGCGGTCGGACCGGTCTACGGCGCGCTCGTCCAGCAGTGGGCGGGCTGGCGGGCGGTCGGCGGCGGACTCGCCGTCGGCTCGGCCGTCGTCGCCGCCTGCGCCGCCGTCCTCCTCACCGAGTCCCGGGCCGAACGGCCCCGCGCGCTGGACCCGTACGGCGTGCTCACCCTCGCCGCCGGAACCACCCTGCTCATCGCCGGACTCGCCGAGGGCCGCGACGGCTGGGGGCGGGCCCCGGTGGTGACGCTGCTGCTCAGCGGGGTGCTGCTGCTCGCCGCCTTCGCGGTGGTCGAGACGAAGGTCCGCGAGCCGATGCTCGACCCGGCCCTGTTCCGCAGCCCCGGCTTCCTCGCCGCGACCGGCGGCGCCCTGTTCACCGGGCTCTCGCTGGTCGGCTTCATGAGCTACCTGCCCACCCTGCTCCAGGGCGTGCTCGGCCTCTCCGGCCTGGCAGCGGGCGGCGTACTCGCACTGTGGTCCGGCCTGTCCGTGGTCGCCGCCCTCCAGGCCCGCCGACTGGCCACCCGCCTGTCGGCCACCACCCAGGTCGCCCTCGGCCTGCTCGTCTGCGGCCTCGGCGAGGCCGGACTGTACGGCCTCGGCCCCGGCTCCTCCTGGCTCCGGCTCGCCCCCGGCCTGGCCGTGGCCGGCCTCGGCAGCGGCGTCCTCAACGCGGCCCTCGCCCGGCTGGCGGTCAGCAGCGTCCCCGCCCACCGAGCGGCCATGGGCTCCGGCGCCAACAACACCTCCCGCTACCTCGGTTCCGCCCTCGGCGTCGCCGCGACGGTCGCCGTCGCCTCCTCCGCCCACCCCCGCACTCCCGGCCCCGAGGCCGCCGCCCACGCCCTCGCCACCGGCACCGACCGGGCGATCCTGTTCGCCGCCGCCCTCTGCCTCCTCGGCACAGTCCTCGCCCTCACCGCCCGCCACGCCGAACGCCGCACCCCGACCCCCCAGGCCCAATAACCGCGCGCACACCCCGCACGCCGCACAGAAGGCGACCCAGCCAACCTCCCGCGCAGGCCAACCGGGCCACCTAGGCCGTGTATCGAAAGTGGATCTTGAGCTGTGAATGATCACGGTTCATGGGGCGGGGTGATCTCACGGATGAGCAGTGGGCGGTGTTGGAACCGTTGTTGCCGAAGGGCAAGAAGGCGGGGCGGCCGCCCATCTGGTCCCGGCGGCAGCTGATCGACGGCATACGGTTCCGGGTCCGGACCGGCGTTCCGTGGCGGGACGTGCCTATCGAGTACGGCCCGTGGGGTCGGATCTACGACCTGTTCCGCCGATGGCAGCGGGACGGGACGTGGCACCGCATCTTTACCCGGCTCCAGTCCCTGGCCGACGCGAAGGGCGCGATCACGTGGGACCTGAGCGTCGACTCCACGGTATGCCGCGCCCATCAGCATGCGGCCGGGGCCCGCAAGCAGGGTGACCTGCAGAAGGAACCACCGGGCGGTGTCTTCACCGAGCCTGATGATCACGGTCTGGGGCGCTCGCGTGGCGGGTTCACCACCAAGCTCCACCTGGCTGTCGAGCAGGGCCAGAAGCCTATGTCGATCGTGGTGACGGCTGGGCAGCGCGGTGACTCGCCGCAGTTCGAGCCCGTGCTGGAGAAGGTCCGCGTGCCCCGCATCGGGCCGGGCCGGCCACGCGTCCGTCCCGATCGAGTGCGCGCTGACAAGGCCTATGCCTCCAGAAAGAACCGCGCCTACCTGCGCTGCCACGGCATCCGTTGCACCATCCCCGACAAGGCCGACCAGGCCCGTAATCGTAGGAAACTCGGCTCCCGCGGCGGTCGGCCACCGCACTTCGACCCGGCCGACTACCGCGAGCGCCACGCGGTTGAATGCGGGATCAACCGCCTCAAGAGGCACCGTGCCGTCGCCATGCGATACGACAAGCTCGCGGTCCGCTACGAAGCAACCGTCCTCATCGCAGCCATCAACGAGTGGCTGTGATCGCTACGCGTCGTCAGAGCTCGTAATCCTGGGCCAGCTCCTCCCAGCGAATGCTACGAAGCTCAAGACCAGCGTTCTCACCTGACAGGACATCCAGGACAGGCTGGAACCAGACCACGGTGAGGGCGGAACGGTGCAGCACCGGGTTGAGCTCAGGAGCGACCGTTGCCGAGCGGAAGAGGCCTATGCAAGCCACGTTAGGCAGCACCTCAACAGGGCCGAAGGCACCGGCGGTCTGGTCTGGGTACTCGCGGCAGGGCGGAACGAGATGGACCGGCGCGGAAAACGCGTGTCCGGCCTCCCGCTGGAGGCCGCTGACCACCATGTCGTTGACGGGCTTGCATGGATAGCCCTCCAGGAATCCGCCGTAGGTCGAAGACATCCGCAGGTGAGTGAGCTCGATCGAACGACCAGACGAGAGGACTATGTGGCTCAGCGACATGCCGACACCCTATGCGCACGGCTCGCTTCCGATACACGCCCTAGCACGAGAAGAGCCGCTTGGAGGAGCTGACAGAACTGTGTGACGCCCACGTCTGTTCGTCCGTCTGTTCGTTGAGTAGGTCGTGGGGAAGAGACCGCCGTGGTGGGTTGTGGGACCGGATCGAGCCGCTGCTGCCGGTGCGGCAGCAGCGGCTTCACAAGCTCGGCCGCCCGCCGCTGGACGACCGGGGCTGCCTGGAGGGGATCCTGTTCGTGCCGCACACCGGGATCCAGTGGGAGTGGCTGCCGAAGGAGCTCGGCTTCGGCTCGGGCATGACCTGCTGGCGCCGGCTGCGGACCTGGCACGAGGCCCGGGTGTGGGACCGGCCGCACCAGGTGCTGCCGACCGAACCGAACCGCACCGCACCGCGCCGGCGAGCCGGACAGGGCTACGACTTCGACAAGTACCGCCGCCTGCCGTGGAAGCGGGGTGTCAAACCGGTGATCGCCCGCCGGGGAGTGAGTGCCGTACGGTGGGTCGTCGAGCCAACGACCCCGGCTGACTTCCAACCTCGTTCTGACCCGAGCCGACGCAGAAGTCGGACCCGCCGACTTCCCGCACACGGCCATCGCATCCGCACCGGACAACCCGGTACGGCCGCTCGGCCGGGACGCGGGGCACACGGAACGTCGACCCGGCCGACGTTCCACGCCGGGGCACCCGAGCCGACGACGCAGGAAGTCGGGCCCGCCGACTTCCTGTGCGGGGCTCGGGCCCGTGGGTGGGCGGGGTCAGTCGTTCGGGGTGGGGGCTTCCTCGGTGGGAGTCCCGTCGGTGGGGGCCTCGTCGGTGGTGTCTTCGAGGTGATCGTCGGTGGGCTCGTCGGGGTCGGTGAATCCTCCGCCGAAGTCGGGCATGGGGGCTCCTTCGGGTGGTTGGGGCGCGCGTGGGCAGCGGGCCCGGTCCGAGGGTCGCAGGGTTCTTCCGCGTCCGACAGGCATCTGCACGACTTGGCATCGCCCAGCTGCCCAAGGCTCCCGCCCGCACGGTTCGGCGGCGGCCACGAGGGGCGGGGCGCGGGGGCCGCGTGCGAGGATGGCAGGGCTGGTGGGGTCGAGCTCCGGGCGGTTCTCTGGCCATGGTCGACGATGACGCGCAACGCCGGGGGGAGCCGCAGCGCGGCGCCCTGCTGATGGTGCCGATCGCCACGGCGCTGATCGAGGCCGACGGGCGGATCCTGCACTGGAGCGGCGACGCGGAGGCACTGCTCGGCTACCGTGCGGACGAGGCGGTGGGGGCGAAGGCCGCCCGGCTGCTGACCTCGGACGAGCACCGGCCGGAGGTGCTGGAGCTGTTCCGGGAGATCCTGGCGGGCCGGGAGTGGTCCGGGGTGTTTCCGGTGCGGCACCGGGACGGGCACCTGGTGAACCTGGAGTTCCGGACGCATCCGGTCCGGGGGCCCGGCGGGGAGCCGCTGGTGCTGGCGGTGGCGTCGGAGGTGACGACGCTGCGCCGGATCCAGGCGGACCTGGCCGTGCTGGACGGTTTCTTCACCCAGTCCCCGGTCGGTATGGCGGTGTTCGACACCGGTTTGCGTTACGTCCGGTTGAACGAGGCCCTGGCGGTGGCGAACGGCCTGGCCGTGCCCGAGCACCTGGGCCGCCGGCTCACCGAGGTGCTGCCCGGGATCAACGGGGACGAGGCCGAGGCGGTGATGCGGCAGGTGCTGGCGACCGGCCGACCGGTGGTGGACTTCCGCACCCAGGGCCGTACGCCGGGGGATCCGCAGCGGGACCGGGCCTGGTCGGCCTCGTACTTCCGGTTGGCGGACCGGAGCGGGCGGGTGCTGGGGGTGAGCGCGACCATCATCGACGTCACCGAGCGCTACCGGGCCGATGCCCGGGCGGCGAAGGCGCAGGAGCGGCTGTCGCTGCTGGTCGACGCGACCGCCTCGATCGGCACCACGTTGGACCTGCGGCAGACCGCCCGGGAGCTGGCGGACGCGATGGTGCCCCGGGTCGCCGACATCAGCGGGGTGTTCGCGCTGGAGGCGCTGATCGCCGGGCGCAACGTCGAGCCGCCGGCCCCGGACGAGGCCCAGCTGGTGCGCCGGCTGGCGCTGGCCACCACGGATCCGCTGTACCCGGCCGACGCGCTGCCGGTGGACTCGGTGTACGAGCTGCCCGCGGACTCCCCGTACGCCCGGGCGCTGATCACCGGGCGGACGGTGGTGGTGCCGTCCTGGGAGCTGTCGCCGCTGGCCGACGCGCTCAGCGAGAGCCGCCGCCGGGCGTTCCTGGGCGACCGGCCACGTTCGGTGCGGATCACCCCGCTGGTGGCCCGGGGCACGACGCTCGGCATGGTGGTCTACTCGCGGCGCGGCGAGCGGGAGTCCTTCGCGGAGGCGGACATCACGCTCGGCGACGAGCTGGCCTCGCGCGCGGCCGTCGCGATCGACAACGCCCGGCTGTACCTGCGCCAGCACCAGACGGTGCTGGCCCGGCAGCAGGCGCTGCGCGAGGCGAAGGCCGCGCAGGAGCGGCTGGCGCTGGTGAACACGGCCTCCGCCCGGATCGGTACCACGCTCGATCTCGACCGCACCGCCCACGAGTTGGCCGAGGTGGCGACGCCGCGGCTGGCGGACACGGTGGTGGTGGAGGTGCTGGAGGAACTGGTGCGGGGCGAGCGGGAGCCGCGCGCCCCGGCGGACGGTTCGGCGTTGCTGCGGCGAATGGCGTTCCACTCGGTGCGCGGTTCCACCCTGGCGCCGATCGCCCGGCTGGGCGGGGTGCACCGGTTCCTGCCCGGCTCACCGTACGCGTGGAGCCTGGCGCACCGCAGGCCGGTGCTGGTGCCGCGGATGGACGAGGAGGGCCTGGCCTGGTTCGCCGACGATCCGGTGCGCACGGCCGCGGTGCGGGAGCAGAACGTGCGCTCGTTCATGGTCGTCCCGCTGATCGCGCGCGGCAATCCGGTCGGCGTCGCGGGCTTCTACCGGACCCTGGTGGAGCGCCCGTACGACGACGAGGACCTGGCGCTGGCCGGGGAGTTGGCCGTGCGCGCGGCGGTGTCGATCGACAACGCGCTGCTGTTCACCCGGGAACGGGACGCGGCCGCCGCCCGGCAGCGGGCGCTGGACGAGGCCTGGGCCGCCCAGCAGCGACTGGGCCTGCTGAACGAGGCCAGCAACCGGATCGGCACCACGCTCGATCTGCACCGCACCGCACGGGAGTTGGTGGAGGTGGTGATCCCGCGCTTCGCCGACTTCGTGACGGTGGACCTGCGCGACGCGGTGCTCGGCGGCGAGGAGCCCGGGCCGGTGCCGAGGGACGGGCCGGTGCTGATGCGGGCGGTGGCGGTCGGCGAGTCGGCGCCGGACGGCAGCATGACGGCGGCCGCGGACCAGGTCGGCGAGACCTCGCAGTCGGCCGAGGTGTACGCGCAGAGCCTGCGCTCCCGGCGGTCGATCCTGGTGTCCGAGGTGACGGAGCAGGAACTGCGGCGGATCGTCGCCTCCCCCGACCGGGTGGAGCCGGGGCTGGCCGCCGGGGTGCACTCGTACCTGATGGTGCCGTTGGTGGCGCGCGGACTGGTGCTGGGCGGCGCGGAGTTCGTCCGCACCCACAATCCGGCGCCGTTCGGCCCGGCGGACCGTTCGCTGGCCGAGGAGCTGGCCGCCCGTACCGCACTGGCGATCGACAACGGCCGGCTCTACCGCCGGGAGCGGGACACCGCACTGACCCTGCAGCGCAGCCTGCTGCCGCAGGAGATCCACCGCACCCTCGGTCTGGAACTGGCCTACCGCTACCTGCCGAGCAGCGTGGTCAGCGAAGTCGGCGGCGACTGGTTCGACGTGGTGCCGCTGTCCTCCGGCCGGGTCGCCCTGATCGTCGGCGACGTGATGGGCCACGGCATCCGGGCCGCCGCCACCATGGGCCAACTACGGACGGTGGCAAGGACGTTGATCACCCTGGAGCTCAACCCGGTGCGGGTCCTGCACCGGCTGGACGAGGCCACCTCGGCACTCGGCGAGGGACAGTTCGCGACCTGCGTCTGCGTGGTCTACGACCCGGCGGACCGCAGTTGCACCGCCGCCTGCGCCGGCCACCTGCCGCCCGTCGTCGCCGACACCGAGGGCAACGCCCACCTGGTCGAACTGCCGCCCGGCGCACCGCTGGGCGTGGGTGGAGTCCCGTTCGAGAGCGTCGAGTTCACCCTCCCCGAGCAGGCCATCCTGACCCTCTACACCGACGGGCTGGTCGAGCGCCGGGGCCACGACCTCGACGAGGGGCTGGAGTTGCTCTGCCGCACGGTCGCCGACCGGCGCCGCTCGCTGGAGCAGACCTGCGACGCCGTCCTGACCCGGCTCACCGGGCGCACCCCGGAGGACGACATCGCCGTCATCATGGCGCAGGTCCGCCCGGCCGGCGCCGACCGGATCGCCGTCCTGCCGCTCACCGGCGACCACGCGATGGTCGCCCACTCCCGGCGCTTCACCCGCGAGACGCTCACCGCCTGGGGCCTGGCCTCGCTCACCGACGGGGCCGAGCTGCTCACCAGCGAGCTGATCACCAACGCCCTGGTGCACGCCGGATCGCCCGTCCAGCTGCGGATGTTCTGCAACCGGGTGCTCACCGTCGAGGTCGCCGACCGGGAGAGCGAGACGCCCCGGATCCGGCGTGCCCGCAACGAGGACGAGGGCGGCCGCGGCATCCACCTGGTCAACGAGCTGGCGGCCCGCTGGGGCAGCCGCCGGACCGGGGACGGCAAGGTGGTCTGGTTCGAGCTGGAACTACCGCTGGACTTCCCGCCGCCTGCGTGAACAACCGCGGGTTGTCGGCCCGGGGCGCGGGTTGTTGGCCGCCGGGGCGGCCGCGGGGCTTTGCTGGTGCCACGGCCGGAGAGCCCCGACCGGACAGCCCCGACCGGACAGAACGCGACGCACCGACGCACCGCACCGCACCGCACCGACGCACTGCAACGGACCACGACGACCACAGGAGCCCAGCATGCCGCAGAACGACGCCCGCACCGTCGTCACCGAGTACGTCACCCGGCTCGCCGCAGGCGAACTCGACGCCGCCGTGGCCCTGTTCGCCGAGGACGCCACCTGGACCTACCCGGGCGACCTGGCGCTCTCCCGCACCTGGAGCGGCAAGCAGGAGATCTTCGGTGACTTCCTCGGCCAGGTCGGCACCCTCTTCGCCGCCGACGGCCTGCCGAGCCTCACCCTCACCGGCGTCCTCGCCGACGGCCCGCAGGCGGTGGCGGAGTGGACCGCCGTCGGGACGGCCGCCAACGGCGCCCGCTACGAGAACCACTGCCTGGGCGTGTTCACCGTCGAGAACGGGCTGATCACCGCCGTCCGCGAGTACCTGGACACCCACCACGTGGCGCGGACCCTGCTGGCCTGAACCCCTGCCGGGCCGGCCGACCGGCAGTCGGCTGCGGCACGGGCTCAGTCCGGCAGCAGCAGGTTGACGTCCCCGAACTCGTGCCACAGGTAACGCTGTTGCACGGCCTCGCGGTAGCAGGCCGCCAGCAGGGGGCGGCCCGCGACGGCGGCCAGCATCAGCAGGTGCGAGGCGCGCGGCTCGTGCCAGCCGGTGAGCAGGCCGTCCACCGCGCGCACACCGCGCTCCGGGGTGATCACCAACTCCGTCCAGCCATCCGCCTCCTGGAGCGTGCCGTCCGGCGCGACCGCAGACTCCAGGGCGCGGACCACGGTGGTGCCGACGGCGATCACCCGGCCACCCTCGGCCCGGACATGGCCGACCAGCCGGGCGGTGGCCGCCGGAACGTGGAAGCGCTCCGCGTACGGGGCCTCGTGCGCCTCCGGCGAGGCCACCCCGGTGTGCAGGGTGACCGGCGCGACCAGCACGCCCCGCCCGGCCAGCCGCACCACCGTGTCCGGCGTGAACGGCCGTGCGGCGCTGGGCATTTCACTACTGCCGGGAACGGTCGCGAAGATCGTCCGGTAGGCCTCGATCGGCCAGTCGCGGTCCACGTAGCCGTACCGGATCGCCCGGCCGTACCGGTCCAGGTACGGCAACAGGGGTGCGGGCAGGGAAAGTTCGGCGTACCAGAGGCGGGCGGTGAAGGGCTGAACCAGGACGGCCCCGCCGCCCGCTGGCAGGGCGACGCACAGGCCCGGGCGGGCCGGGGACTCCTCCGGCGGGTAGTAGGCCGCGGCCGCGCCCGGCACCGAGCGACGCAACTCGACCAGGTAGGAGCCCTGTTGGTCGGGCTGGGCGGAGGACAGGTGCAGCGCGACCGGCGTGCCGTCGGGCAGCCGGCCCGGCAGGGCGGCCGGGACGGTGGCCGAGTCGTTCACCACCAGGAGGTCCGCCGGGCGCAGCACCTCGGGCAGCTCGGTGAAGCGGTGGTGCTCGACGGTGCCGGAGTCGCGCCGGCCGACCAGCATCCGCACGCCGTCCCGGGCCGTGCCACGGGCCTCCGCCGGTGCGTGGGCGGAGAGTTCGGGCGGGACGGTCACATCGAGGCCCAAGGCGGCCAGGATGGTCATCGCCCGCTCCGCCCGAGGTCAAGAGCGGGGGCAGGGTCAGGGGCGGGGGCGGGGGCAGGGGCAGGGACGGGGTGGGCCGCCAGGTCCTCGGCGCGGTAGCGGCCGGACGGCGTGCGGTGGTGCAGCAGGTCGAGCAGCAGCGGGGCGACCTGTTCGGGCAGCGGCTCGCCGGAGATGTCCTCACCGGGGCTTGCCTCCTGCAGCATCCCGGTGCGCATGCTGCCCGGGTCGACCGCCCAGACCCGCAGCTCCGGCTCCTCCCGGGCGAGTACGGCGGTGGCCTGGTCGAGCGCCGCCTTGCTGGCGCCGTAGCCGCCCCAGCCGAGGTAGGGCTCCACGGCGGCGTCCGAGCTGATGTTCAGCACGGCCCCGGCGTGGGCGCGCAGTTGCGACAGGACGAGCTGGGTGAGGGCGATCGGGGCGAGCGCGTTGACCTCGAAGAGCTCCAGCAGGTCCGGCAGCGGGAAGTCGGCCAACCGGGGCAGCGGTTCGCCGCCGGGCGCGGCGGCGCCGTTGAGCGAACCGGCGTTGTTGATCAGGAGGCTCGCGCCGCCGAGGCGCTCGGCGGCCGCGGCGAGGTGGGCCCGGTGGTCGTCGTCGACGATCGAACCCGGCAGGGCGACGACCTCGGTCAGGGCGGACAGCTCGGCCGCGGCCGCGGCGAGTGCGGTCGCGCCCCGGGCGGTGATCACCAGCCGCCAGCCCTCGGCGGCGAGGGCGTGGGCGAGGGACAGCCCGAGGCCGCGGGAGGCGCCGGTGACCAGGGCGACGGGGGCGGAATCGGTGTGCTGCGCTGCGTTCATGGCCCAACCATCGCGCCACCGGGCGGGCGGCGGATCGGCCCCCGGAACCGGGACCCGGCCCTCCGTTCGTCCTAGACCGCCGGCCGGACCTAGGACCGGGACCCGGACGGCCCACACGCCCCGACGGGAGGTCACCCGGGTGCGGGAGGTCAGCCCCCGGCCGCCCAGCCGGACGGGTCGTCCCAGGCGGCGAGCGTGCGGCGGCTCTCGAAGCGGCGCTCCCGGCCGGTCAGCGGGTCGGTGAACTCGACCGTCGAGGCCAGCAGCTGCAGCGGCCGGCGGAAGTCGTCCGGGGCCGGTTCGGGCAGCACCACCGGGTACACCGGGTCACCGAGGATCGGCGCTCCGAGGCCGCTCATGTGCAGCCGCAGCTGGTGGGTGCGCCCGCTGAGCGGCTGCAGCCGGTAGCGGCCGAGGCCGTCGCGGCGCTCCAGCAGTTCGATCCGGCTCTCGCTGTTCGGCGGCGCGTCGAGCTCCCGGGCGGCGATCACCCCGCGCTCCTTGACGATGTGGCTGCGCACCGTGCGCGGCAGTGCCAGGTCCGGGACGTACGGGGCGATCGCCCGGTACTCCTTGCGCACCTGCCGGTCGCGGAAGAGCGTCTGGTAGGCGCCGCGGTCCTCGGGGCGGACCACGAACATGGCCAGGCCCGCGGTGAGCCGGTCGATCCGGTGGGCGGGGCTGAGCGCGGGCAGGTCGAGGGCGTGCCGCAACCGGGAGAGCGCCGTCTCGATGACGTGCCGGCCGCGCGGGGTGGTGGCCAGGAAGTGCGGCTTGTCGACCACCACCAGGTGCTCGTCGCGGTGCAGCACCACCAGATCGAAGGGGACGGGCACCTCCGCCGGGAGGTCCCGGTAGAACCACAGGTGTGCGCCGGGGCGAAACGGTTCGTCGGGGGTGACCGGGCCCTGCTCGCCGACGATCTCGCCCGCGTGCAGCGCGGCGTCGATCCGCGCCGCCGCCACCGCGGGCAGCCGCTCGACCAGGTGCTCCCGGACGGTCGGCCAGTCGCCCTCCAGCGGCAGCCGCAGGTGCACCGGGTCCACGCCGAGGCGCTGCGGGAGGGGGGAGGCCGGGCGGCGGTTCTTGCGTCTCATCTCCCGGCCCAGCCTAGTGCGCTCCCCGGCCGCCCCGGGGGTGAGGTGCCGGGAGGGTCCGAGCACCGGCACGCCGCCGGTGCGCCCCCGCGCCGAGGTGCTGACCCGGGGCGGGGCGGGGAAAGTGGTTCGAAGGCCCTCGGGCCCTGGAGCTTCCCGACCACTGGAGGAGAACGCGTGAGCGCCGACGGCCCGGACGGGCTTCCGCCGCTGCACCTGCCACGGCGGACCCGGCTGCTGCTGTACGGCGCCCTCGTCCTGCTGGTCGCCGCCGTGGTGGCCGCCCTGGCCCTCGGCCCCGGAGCGACCCTGTCCCCGTTACTCGCGGTGGCCCCGGTGCTCGCCGGGGCCACCACCCGCAAGGCCCGGGTGCCGCTGCTGGTCGGCGCGGCGGCCCTGTTGGCGGTCGGCGTGCTGGAGTCCGACAACACCCAGCTGCCGCTCTCGGTGCGGATCAGCGTGCCGGTCACGGTACTGGCGGCGACCCTGGCCAGTGCCGCCAGCGTGGTGCTGGTGGCGGCCCGGGAGCGGCAGCTGTACCAGGTCCGGACGGTGGCCGAGGCGGCCCAGCGGGCCCTGCTGAGGCCGCCCGCCGAACGGATCGGGCCGCTGCGGCTGGCCGTGCGGTACGTCGCGGCGACCGCCGAGGCCCGGATCGGCGGGGACCTGTACGCCGTGGTGGAGACCCGCTTCGGGGTGCGGATCCTGCTGGGCGACGTGCAGGGCCACGGGCTCCCGGCGGTGGAGACGGCCGCGGACGTGCTGGGGGTGTTCCGGGAGGCGGCCCGTACCGAGCCCGACCCCGGGCGGCTCGCCGAGCGGCTGGACGCGGCACTCACCGCGCGGCCGGGGGACGGGCGGTTCGCCACCGCGCTGCTGCTGGACGTGCCGGCCGGCCGGGAGCCGGTGCGGGTGGTGAACTGCGGCCATCCGCCGCCGCTGCTGCGCCGGGCGGGCCGGGTCGAGGAGCTGGCGCCGGCCGTCCCCGCGCCGCCGCTGGGCCTGCGCGAGCTGACCGGGGAGGACTATGCGACCAGCCGCTTCGAACCGGGCCCGGGCGACCTGTTGCTGCTGCACACCGACGGGGTGTCCGAGGCCCGGGATCCCGGGGGCCGGTTCTACCCGCTGGCGGATCGGCTGCCCGGACTGCACGGCAGCAGCCCCGCCGACCTGCTGGACGCCGTGCTGGCGGACGTCCGGGGCTGGGTCGGGGACGCCGGGCTGGCGGACGACGCGGCGCTGCTGGCGCTGCGCTGGGACCACTGAGGCGGGGCGCCGGATGTGCGGGAGGCGGCTGCGGACGCGATTGTCAGTGGCGTGTGCAACGCTTCACGCACGGTCGCCGGGAGTCGACCGTACGGGTCGGAGTGCGTGCCGGGCGGCGCGTGTCGACGGCGCGTGAGGACCGACGAGGGGAGCGTGCCATGGCCGAGGTCAGCGGGTCGTTCGAGGTGACGGCGTTCGAGCCGGTGGAGACGGAGCAGCACGAGGGCGCCGCTTTCGGGCGGGTGCGGATCGCCAAGACCTTCACCGGAGGGCTGCGCGGTCGCGGCGAGGTGCGGATGCTGTCCGTCGGCGACGCTTCGGGCGGGCCGGCCTCGTACGTCGCGGTGGAGCACGTGACGGGCGAACTGGACGGACGCCAGGGCTCGTTCGTGCTGCAGCACGCGGCCTGGGACACCACGGGTGTGACGATACGCGTGGTGCCGGGCACGGGGGCGGGCGAGCTGGCCGGGATCACCGGCGAGTTCCGGCTGTCCGTCGACGCGTCCGGCGCCCACACCTACGTGCTGGCCTACGAGCTGGGCTGACGGCCGGCCGGCGGTCCGGACCAGACCGGACCTGTGCGGTCCGGACCCGTGCGGTCCCGTGCGGTCCGGTGCGGTCCCGTGCGGTCCTGCTCCGTGCCCGGTCAGAGGATCGGCTGGGTCGCCTCCAGGCGCTGGACCGCGGTCCGGACGGCCGTCGCGAAGCTCCAGAACAGAGGCAGCGTGTTGGCGGCCCGGTCGGCCCGGGTGTTCTTCCCGGGGGCGAACATCGCGACCCGCAGCTCGGTGGTCAGCTCCAGCTGGGCGCCCGCGCCGAGCATGCTGCGGTTGCAGATGTTCTCCGGGGAGATGCCGGCGATCCCCTCCTCCCCCGAGGCGGTGACGGCGCGGATGCCGGCTACGCCGAACTCCTCCATCAGGTACTGGCGGAGGGTGGCGTTCAGCCCGCCGACCAGCACGGCCCGGGCGCCTGCCTCCAGACCTGCCTGGCCGGTGGTGCAGCCGTGCAGCGAGACCACGTTGAGGCTGCCGGAGCACATCGCCCGGACCACGGTGTCGTCGCAGTGGGTCGAGGTGACGTGCAGCGCGCTGTTGTTGGAGGGGCGCAGGCCCTCGAACATCCAGAAGTCGTGCACCGGCCCGGCGGCCGGGGTCGGGGCGAGGTCGGCGGGGTGGTAGCCGGCGACGGCCAGGCACAGCTCGGAGGTGCCGCCCTCGATGCCCCCGCCGTGCGGGGCGATGACGGTGGTCCGGATGAACGCCGGACGGCCCTGCGGGCTCTGGTCGTCGATCAGGTGCCGGCGGTAGCGGCGGCCGTAGTCGACGCCCTCGACCAGGCTCGGGTCGGCGTACAGCGCGGTGTTGGAGGGGTACTGGTCGGCGGCGCTCGCGGGGGTGCTGCCCACGGCGGCGCCGAGGGTGCTGAGGGCCGGGGCCGCGGCGAGCGCGGCGATCAGGGTACGACGGTTGATCACATTCGGGATCATGACAGGAGGTGGGGCATCGGCAAAGTCAACGCAAAGCAACAATCAAGTCCGCGCCCCATTGCGGCGGGGGCGGCCTGAACGTGTGACACCGGCTCCGCGGACGCGCGCCGCGACCACCGGGCCCACCTCCACGCTGCCACGATGATGCGATCAGTGCACGATCGGCATCGGAGGGTGGCACATGCCCAGCACAGCAACAGGCCCTGCCGCAACAGCCTCTGCGGCAACGGCCGGCACGGTGGCGGTCGGCTCGGTGGCGGTCGGCACCGTGGCGACCGGCACGGTGCCGACCGGCACGCCGACGTCGGTCGAGGAGGTGGTCGGACGGCTGCGGGAGATTGCGGCAGCCCTGCCCCTGGCGGACGGGGTGGCGGTGTTCAACCGCCTCTACCTCACCGTCACGGAGGCGGTCCGCGACCGACTGGCGGACGGGTACTTCGCCGACCCGCCGGCGCTGGCCGAGCTGGACGCGCTGTTCGCCGGACGGTACCTGCTCGCCGTGGCCGCCGACGCGGCCGGGCAGGAGCCGCCCGCCTGCTGGCGGCCGCTGTTCGCGCTGCGCGCCCACCCGGGCGTGCACCCGCTGCAGTTCGCGCTGGCCGGGATGAACGCCCACATCCAGCACGACCTGCCGCTCGCGGTGGTGGAGCTGTGCCGTCGCCGGGGCTGCGCGCCGGCCGGCGTCGAGCAGGACTACCACCGGATCAACGGGGTGCTGGCCGAGGTGGAGTCGGTGGTCCGGGAGCAGCTGCTGCCCGGGCCCGAGCTGCCCGGGTGCGCCGAGCCGCTCACCCACCTGCTCGGCGCATGGTCGGTCGAGGCAGCCCGGGAGGGGGCCTGGTCCGCCGTCCAAGCGCTCTGGGAGCTGCGCGGGCTCCCGACCGCCGCCCGGGCCTTCGCCACGATGCTGGACGGCTCCGTCGGGCTGCTCGGCCACGCGCTGCTGCTCCCGCTGGTGCCCTACGACGACCGCTGCGACCGCTGCGACCGCGACGGCCGTACCGCGCACCCCGACCGGCAGGACGAGGGCGGGGCGGGCCCCGGAACGGCCGCGGCCGCCCGGCTCCCCGAAGCGAGGAACCGGACGGCCGACGGTACGGACGCGGGCGGGCTCAACCGGCTCGGCCGGCCCGACGGGCCGGGCAGCCCGACGGACCCCGCAGGCTGATCACGCGGGGCGGCCGGGCCGGCTCGGGCAACCGGATCAGCCCGGGCGGCCAAGGCGCCCCGGCCGGCCCACCAGGCCGATCAGACCGATCAGGCCCACCAGGCCGATCAGGCCCACCAGGCCGATCAGGCCCACCAGGCCCACCAGGCCCACCAGTCCGATCAGGCCCAGCTGGAGTGCAGCGGCTTGCCCTCGGCGTAGCCGGCCGCGCTCTGGATGCCCACGATCGCCTTCTCGTGGAACTCCTCCAGGGTGTTGGCGCCCGCGTAGGTGCAGGAGCTGCGCACGCCGGCCACGATCGAGTCGATCAGGTCCTCGACGCCCGGGCGGGCCGGGTCGAGGAACATCCGGGAGTGCGAGATGCCCTCCTCGAACAGCGCCTTGCGGGCCCGGTCGTAGGAGGAGTCCTGGGCGGTGCGGTTGCTGACGGCGCGGGCCGAGGCCATGCCGAAGCTCTCCTTGTACTGGCGCCCGTCGGCGGCGGTCTGGAGGTCGCCCGGGGACTCGTAGGTCCCGGCGAACCAGGAGCCGATCATCACGTTGGAGGCGCCGGCGGCCAGCGCCATGGCGACGTCGCGCGGGTGGCGCACGCCACCGTCGGCCCAGACGTGCTTGCCGAGCCGGCGGGCCTCGGCGGCGCACTCCAGGACGGCGGAGAACTGCGGCCGGCCGACGCCGGTCATCATCCGGGTGGTGCACATCGCGCCGGGGCCGACACCGACCTTGAGGATGTCCGCGCCCGCCTCGACCAGGTCGCGGACACCGGCGGCGGAGACCACGTTGCCGGCCACGATCGGGATCTGCGGGTCCAGGCCGCGCACGGCGCGCAGCGCGCTGATCATGCTCTCCTGGTGGCCGTGCGCGGTGTCGACGACGAGCACGTCGGCGCCGGCGTCGATGAGCGCCTTGGCCTTGCCCGCGACGTCGCCGTTGATGCCGACGGTGGCGGCGATCCGCAGCTTGCCGTTCGCGTCCACGGCCGGGGTGTACAGGGTGGCGCGCAGCGCGTTCCTGCGGGTCAGCAGGCCGACCAGCCTGCCCTCGCCGTCGACGACGGGGGCGAGCTTGCGGTGCGCCTCGGTGAGCTTGTCGAAGGCGGTGCGCGGGTCGAGGCCCTCGTCGAGCAGCAGCAGGTCGCGGGACATCACGTCGGCGAGGCTGGTGAAGCGGTCGACGCCCTGGCAGTCGGAGTCGGTGACCACTCCGACGGGCTTGCCGTCCTCGACCACCACGAGGGCGCCGTGGGCGCGCTTGGGCAGCAGCGAGAGGGCCTCGGCGACGGTGGCGCCGGGGGCGAGGGTGATCGCGGTGTCGACCACCAGGTGGCGCTGCTTGACCCAGGAGATGACCTCGGCGATGACCTCGGTGGGGATGTCCTGGGGGATGGCGACCAGGCCGCCGCGGCGGGCGACGGTCTCGGCCATCCGGCGGCCGGCGATGGCGGTCATGTTGGCGACGACCAGCGGGATGGTGGTGCCGGTGCCGTCGTTCGAGGAGAGGTCGACGGCCTGCCGGGAGCCCACGGAGGAACGGCTGGGGACCATGAAGACGTCGTCGTACGTCAGGTCGTACGATACCGAAGGACAGTCTTCGTAGGCACCGGTCTGCGAGTTCTGGAAGCGCATTGAGATATCTCCGGCCTGTTGTAGATACACCTTGGGTGCGGGTTGGGCCGGGAACGGGCGGACGCACATGGCTCCCTTGACCCGTGGACCAATCCTCGCTTAACCGCAGGTGAAAACGCCAGTCCGGTTACTTCTCCTGAATGTCCCTACGAGGTCTAGTCCATCTCTACGCGCGTCACTTTGTAGCAAAGCACAAAGCCCCTGGAATGACACCGCCAAGCGTCACCGGGGGCTCTGCTCTGCCCGCGCCCTCGCGTCTCCATGGCGACGCGGGAGGCGGGAGTATCAGGGCGTCGGGCCCGCCCGGGTCATCCCGGACGGGCCTCTGCACTCCTTAGGTCGCCGACATCGGCCGCCCCAGGGGATTGGTCGGCTCATCCAGCCACGCAGTCTGGCGGGCGGGGGTCACCGTGAGCCCGTGCCGTTCGTAGCCGGGGCGACCGGAGGCCGTCCACTGGCCGTGGGCAGCCTCCACCTCGTCCCAGAGCCGCCGGGGCCCGGACTGCCGGACCTCGTACTGAGATTCCCCGGGGACGGAATCCACTGTCGCCCAGGACGTCACAGCTGTGTCAAACAGCCACCACGTCCAACCACCGCCGAACTGGTTGCGCCGGTAGTAGATGTCCGGCAAGGCGAGAGCACAGGCGAACTGCGCCAACCAGTCGTCCCCGATGGCTTCGGGGTCGAGCTTGGTCCAGGACTGTTCGGCGTCGCCCGGCCACTCGTCGGGCAGGTAGTCATCCACCGGGGCGCCGTCATAGCGCTGCTGGCGCAGCATCATGAAGGCTGCGCTTCGGATGAACCGACCGCTCGCCGTACCGTCCCCGTCGACCGTGAGACGGACGATCGCCCCACCGCCGAACAGGGGCGAAACAGGGCTGACGATCACACCACCCGGCTTAGTCTGTGCGAGCCAGGCAGTCGGGATGTCCCGGAGCGCCACGGTGGAGATGATCCGCTCGTAGGGGGCACGCACGCCCCATCCAAGCGAGCCATCCCCGCACACCACCTCGACGGGGTAGCCGGCGGAGCCGAGCGCCGTACGGGCCCGCGCCGTGACCTGGGCGTCCACCTCGACCGTTGACACGTTCTCGGCGCCCAGGCGGTGGGCCAGGAGTGCGGCGTTGTAGCCGGTGCCGGTCCCGATTTCGAGCACCCGGTGACCGGGCTTTGCGTCCAGGTCGGACAGCATCTCCGTCACCATGGTGGGCATGGATGCCGACGACGTCGGCACGCGCGCGCCCCCCTCCGCCCCGTCGTCCCACTGCGTGACGATGGGGACGTCGCTGTACGCCAACCGCATCCAGCGTTCGGGGTCCGTAGCGCGGTTGCACTCGGTGTCGCCGCCGTCCTTGTCCGCCCAGATGGTTTCGGGAAGGAAGTGGTGGCGCGGCACGGTCGCCACGGACGACACCCAGTCCGCCCGCAGCGCGCCGGAGCTGATGAGCGACCCAACCAGGGCCGCCCTCAGCTCTTCGGGCCCGGGGGTCACGACCCCTTCTTGTGCTTCGGAGCCGGGTCCGGCCGCGAACCGTCCTTGGACGGCTTCGGCCCGATGGAGCCCCCGCCCGGCTTGGCGTGCCCGCCGCCCTTGCCGTCGTTCGGGCCGCCCTTGTTCTGGTCTCCCATGATCAGCGTCCTCTCTCGGTGCGCTTGTAGGGGTACTGCTGAGCCTGCCGCACCCGTCGGTGCCGCAGGGTCAAATCCGTTCCAGGCCAGCCGCTGGCCCGGGACGGAAGCTCGCATCAGCCGTTGGCTGGCTCGAACGGATCGCGGGGCGGTCTGCCCGCCCGACGCTTCTCGTACTCGTTCTCGAAGTGCACGGGGCCGGCACAGCGAACCGTCTTGAAGATCGTTTCCGTGTGACCGCCGATCTTCTCGAACCGTCGGAGAATGACCCGCGTGGATCGAACGGTGCCAGTGATCGGGTCAGCGGCCTGATCCCGACCAAGGACTGTCCACATTCGTCCGTAGCCGTCGCGGAACTGGCCCTGCACTGGCGGCAGTTCGAGCCGGAGAACGCATGTGTCGGGCTTAGGGCAGTCACAGCGTCCGCTGTTAGCAACGGTGATCAGGTCGGGCGCCGACGTAGGGGCGCATGGGAGTGCGGACTTCTTCACCGGCCCTCTCCGTCAGTGTCATCGGCCCGGTCTTCACCCAGCCGGCAGTCGGGTTCGCTACACCAGCTCACCCAGGCACTTAGCCACTCCTGGTCGCGCAGCGCGGCCCATCGCGTGCCGAGACCGATCCCCAGCGAGGCCAATGACGCGCACTGGCGCTGGTATGGGTGCATGCGGAATCCTGGCAATGAGGGCCGTCCCGCCAGCCGCCACTGTTCCCATAGCCATCCTGTCGCCCGCGCCGGGTGTTCCCACGGGCCGAAGCTCGCGCTCGGCGGGTAGCCGCGGATCCTGGCCAGGTCGCGGCTCAACGCACCGTGGAGATGAGGACGTTCAGGCGGCGCAGTGGGCGTCGTCTGGACGGTCTTGCCTGTCGCCATCGGGGGCGCTCCGCTCCATGATCTGCTCAACCCCTACGGGCCGATACTGCCGTCGGGATCGTGCGGGAGTCCCAGCCGGCGCTGGTCCAGCTCCACGCGGCACTCCAGGTGCCGGGGGGCCACCTGGGCCCGCTCCTCACGGATGATCTTCCGTCGCCTGGTGCTGACCATCGTCACTGGCCAGAGGAACTGGAGGTGCAGCCCCCAGAGCATCTGGATCGTGATCACGGTGGCCGAACCGGTAGAACCAGAGCCGACGCCGGGAGGACGGCCCTTGAGCGGGGCTTGGACGCTCGTCCGCTAGGTGCGGGCCGTAGGGCACAGGGCCGCCGAGGAACGCGAGCAGCCCGCGCGGACGACTTGCCAAGTCACGCACCATCCAGCACCACCAAGCACTCCCCCGACTCGTCGTGCCGGCGACGCAACACCCGCACATCCGTCAGGGAGGAGCGGTCGCACCCCTCCGGGTCGGCGAACGCCGTTCGGGCCAGGTCGTCCAGCCACTGGCAGGTGGGGCAGCCGCTAGGGCCGCGGAACGGCTCGGCCGGCAGCCGACGAGCCAGATCCTGGAGGGTGGCCGCGTAACCGGTCAGGGGCCCCTCCGAGCCTCCCGAGACGGCGAAATCAGCGGGCGTCACGGCGAACTCCGGAAGCACGTTCCCAGTCCAGCGGCGCGTATCTGTACAGGCTGGGAGGACGGCGTTCCTCCTCCCGCTTGCCCATCAGGTAGTCCTTGCGACAGGCCGCGATCAGAGCCGCACTGGCGGGCTTGCTCGGGGGCCGCTTCGATTCGCGCGGGCCGGGCGATGAGGAGGTGTTGGATGCCTCCGGAGAATCCGGCGTGGTGCTCGTCGCGGACGTGCGTGATACGGCCATCGTCGCTCCCTAACAGTCAGGGCCCGTTTCGTCACACGACGTTACGGGCCCTGCACGGAGGGAAGGGGCAGAGTTTCTGCCCCCTGCTTTCAGGCCGCCATTCCGACGGCGTCCGCAAGGCGACGGCCAGCGGGTTGGTGGGCCGGTGAACCGGTCATGAGACCCCGGATCATGTCTCGCGCCTCTTCGTTCCACCTGGCAGTCTCGGGCGCTACCTCTACTGCCGTGGTCAGCAGCTCCGCAGCCTTACCGTGCTCCCCCTTCATGGAGTGCGCGCGGGCTACCTCGATCAGGTGCCGCCCACGGCGGGGGACAGCGATCACGTCAGCCTCGGGCAGACGACGTGCCCAACGCAGCGCGGTGCCCACCTGCCTCAGCTCCACCGCAACCGTCACCGAGTGCAGTGCAACCGCCTGACGTGACCCGGATGTTGACGGACGCCAGTGTCCGGACGGGAGGGTGTCTGAGACGGCGGAGGCACGGTCGACCCACCTCCAGGCGTCCCCCGCTTCACCAGCCACGGCATGCGTGATGGCAGCGTGGTAGGCCATGTCCGCCCACGCGCAGGCTAGTTCGGGGCTCTCGGTCCGAACCGGGTCCAGAAGACGGAGCGCGTCCTCCGTCAGCGTCTGCGCGCTCTCCCACTGCCCGCTCTTCCGGAACGCCTCCACAAGGAACCAACACGCCTGGCTGATCGCGCCGGGGTCCCCGGACGCGCGAGCCGTCGCGAGTGCCCGCTCCGCCACCCTCCAGACCAAGTTACCGTCGCCCTGGAAAGCGGCGTACATCTGCGTGAGGTTCAACGCACTCGCGTACATGACCTCTGCCCGTCGGCGGTCCGAGCACTCCGGATGCGACGCAGCGACGGACGCGGCCGATACGAGTGGCGGAAGCACCGCCGCAAGCGCGGTCCGGTGGTCGCCCCGTGTCATCCTCGTCTGCCAGGCATTGGCCAACTGAACCGCGATGTGGTCCAGCCGCGGAGCCGGACCGCCGGCTGCCCCGAGCGGAGCACTGTCCACGGCCTGACGTACGGACGCCAACGATGCGTGCTCTATGCCGGAGTAGAGCGCGCGGGGCATGCTCACGTCTCCCGTCAGGAGCGACAGGTCATCAATCCCAAGGTGCTGTGCGATCCGCATCAGCATCGGGAGCCGGGGCGGCAGCAGCGTGCCGTTCTCCACCTGCTTCAGCCACGAGGGAGAGCGGCCGAGCAAGCCTGCCAGGACAGCCCGGGACTTCCCGGCACGCTCCCGGTAGTGCTGAATCCGACGGCCCACAGGCCGGGCGGGGTCAAGAGCCATGCGGCCAGCGTAGGGCCGACCGCCCCGCTCAGTCACGACAAGTCGTGCACAACGTTCCGGCCGGCACGGGCTTTCCACACATCCCGTCCCGCCCCGGGCACTCGTGCTGCGACGGGTACGACGTGGGCGCGGGGGCTGCCGGCGTCTTCACTGCCGGCACGAGCGGGACCTTCGACAGCCGCCCGGACAGGATCGCGCCGACAGACTTGGTGATCTTCTCGGGGAGCGGCGCGGAGAGGATCCTCAGCAGCTCCTCCGCCGCCCACCCGCCGGCGAGCAAACCCTCCACCATGGCCGACTGGTCTGCCAGCGGTTTGCCGGCGAGCACCATGCGGGGCTCACGACGTCCCAACTCCAGCAGCACCGCCATACCCTCCGACATGCGGGGGCGAGGCAGCACGGGACGAGGCTCGGCGGGGCCCTGGGCGGCCGTCTGCGACTCGCTCTCGGGTTCGGCGGGCGATTCCCCGTCCGTCCCTCCCAGAAGCGCGGAGAACGCCGCGTGAGCCTCCGCCACCTCGTCCGCGGTTGGCGGCTCCATGAGGTCCAGCTCGTCGGTCCAGTCGACCGACGGAGGGATGGAAGGTACTTCAACTTCCTTCCGCTCCAATGTGGTTACCCGGGAGGGCATTCCCGCCTTCCCGCCGCCCGGCTTTCCAGCTCCGGGGCGACCGGCGGCCGGGGATGCGGGAAGCGGCGGCCGGCTGTGCGCCGCCTTGTCGAACAACGGGACCTCGTGGACGTCGACCAGGGTCCGCACCTGGCCCGTCAGCGGGTCGCGCTCGGTGCGGCGGACGTAGTGGCCGGCCGCCTCCAGTTCGTTCAGCGCGCGGGCGACGGTCGTGCGCCCCTCACGGGACTTCGCCGCAAGCGTCCGGACATCCTCCCGGGAGGCGTCTGGGAGGCTGAGGAGGTACGCGAGCAGGCCGCGAGCCGTCCAGCTCAGCGAGTGCTTTCGGATGACGTGTCCGTTGTCCAGGACGGTGTAGCCGCGCGCGTGCCGCGCGATACGATGGATGCGCATTCGGAGCTCCAACTCCTCGTGCCATGCCCCGGGGTGTTAGCGCACCGCCGGGGTTTCAGTTTCCGCGAGACTATCGAGTTGTCTCGTACGGCACAAGTGAGTTCGCCTGCTCATCCGCCGTGGCTCGGCCGACTCACAGCCGCCTCAGGACGTCCTCGCAGGCCTGACAGCGCCGGCCCCGGTGGTAGATCGGGTACCAGGGGTCGCCGGGTCGCGCAGGTCGGTAGTGTGAGTGCTCCATAGGGCCCGTGTCCTCCCCACAGAGCGTCCGCGGAAGCGGGTCCTCGGGGACGTCAGGGTCCTGGCCGGCGGCGTGCACCAGAAGCACGGCCCGCTCTTCACCCTCCGCACTCTCCGCCTGGGGCCGGTCTAGCTCGTAAAGAACGATGATCCCTGCCGTGGCCTAACCGTGCGGCAAGAGCGGGACTGCTGCATCTTCAATCGGGCGCTTCCGACCCCCTACCAGCGCCTCTTGGTCGATACTGGTAACTGGGAGTGTTCCAGTGGAGACGAAGGGGGTGATGACGTGGCAGTGATCAAGGTCGAGACCGAAGACGGGACCCTCACAGTCGAGATTGCCGATGCTGACTTGGAAGCGGCTGGCGAGGTGTTTGGTACTGGCTCCGTAACTGAGACAATCACGGCGGCTGTAGCTGACGCCGTAAAGCGATCCAAAGCGCAGACGGCGTATGACGACATCTCAAATATGGTCGAGAGCAAGGACGTTGATCTCAGCTCGCTCATTGACGACGATCCGGACGAGGACGAAGGCTCCGTCGACCTTGCCGAGCACATTCGTCAGGTGCGTCGTGGTGCCCAGATAAACGTCCGCAACGTACGTCGCGGTGTGCAGCCGACGGCCAGGCCGCCGGGATACGACGCGTGGCCTGCCGTCGGAAGCCGCGAAGGCCCAATCATCAATTTGGAGGAGTTGCGGGCTCCAGGAAGCGGCGAATGGCGAGTAGCTCAGCCAAAGAGGGTGCTGCGGACCACGCAGCGCGAAGTTAAGGCGGTCGAGCTACTTGCGGATCTCCTCACTGTGATTCATGACCTAGGCCTCGATGAAGCCGACTTGATTAGTGCCCTGCACAAGCGGCGTGAAAGCGAGGCTAAGTCCCGCTGATGATCGAATACCTCGTGGATACATCAGCTGCGGCCCGGTACCTACAGGACAAGTGGAAGTACCCAGCCTGGATCGGGCTGATCGACTCGGGACTCGTTGGGATGTGCCAAGTCACCCGGCTGGAGATGGGTCACTCGGTTCAGAAGGCCAGCGAGCGCGACAGATTCTTCTGGAACCTCGAAGCGATTTTTCCGCCCGTCGAAATGCACAAGGATGCCTATGGCGAGGCGGAACTACTTCAAGTTAAACTGACCAGGTCGGGCGCACACAGATCAGCGGGTCCCGTGGATCTGCTGTTGGCAGCGAACGCCCGCCTCTTGGGCCTCACGCTCCTGCACGTTGACAAGGACTTCGTCGCCCTAGGCTCATTCTGCGATGTACCGCAGAAGCGCATGGACACCACAACGCCCTGAAACACAAAAGCCCCCGCCCGGATCACCGGACGGGGGCGCAGGTCACAGGGTGTTCAATGCGGGGTCCAGGTCGGCCCACAGGACGAGCTGCCGACCGCCTTCCTCGCGGGTGCGGATCCGGGACCCCGGACGGTCCCGACGACGGTAGAGCGTGGTGACGTGGACCTTCAGCAGCTTCGCCGCCTCAGCGATCGGCAGCCACTCGTCCGGCGTCGCCTTCAACGGCTTCTCGGCTCCTGCGACCCGCGCCGTCGACCACCGCTTGTTGATCTCCGCCTTGAAGACGGGCACCGGCTCCGCGGTCGACTCGGGCAGTGCCGGCGCTGCCTCCTCCCCCGGCGGGTCGAGGTGGAGGACGTGCGCGGCCACGAGGGGCGGGACGGCGGAGACGACGATCACGACCCATGCTCGTGCGCCTGTTGCACCGGTCGTCAGCACGTGCTCCGTGATCTGCGCGGCTGTTGCGACGACGAGCGCGAGGATTGCGCCCCGAACTGCGCTACCGCGCTGACGAGTTGCATCCCTCGCGCGGTCGATGTCGCCGGCCTCGTCGTAGGTGCGGACGAGGTCCGCCCAGTCGCGGGCGTTGCGCGCCGACCATGCGGCCCAGAGCGACAGGACGGCCGGCATCAGCCACGCCACCCGCCAGTCCCAGCCGGCCGTCACGCCGAGCGAGAACTCACCGGGGGCGGACAGTGCCAGGGCGGCGTAAAGCACGGCGGGTTGGCCGGCCCGACGGGCGGCGCGGACGTGCCAGGGAGTGCGGGTCATCTCTCCTCTTCTCTGCATTGGGTGGCCGGCCCCGCGTCCTCTACTCGCAGGGCCGGCCGGTGACTTGGGTGTGTCAGCCGTTCCTCCGCACCTCGAACAGGTGGCGCGGATCCGTGTAGATCTCTCCGCCGTTCGTCGCGAAGATGGTCGCGCCGTCCCCGATCCACCACACGGAGGCCACCGTCCAGTGCCGCCCGTGGTGCTCGATCCGGTCCCCCTCCTTCAAGTCCCGCGCCTCCGAGAAGCGGTGGACGGGGAGGGTCGCCCCGGGGGCACCGTCCCGCCATGCCCACGGCCGGCCGGGGTCGCCGACGGGGGCGGTCTCGTGGTTCGGGTCGTGCGGGTGCGGGGCCAGGACACAGAGCATGGCCTCCGCGCTCGGCGGGGCGAAGGTGGCGGTGCAACGCGGGTGGTGGCAAGTCACTGTCTCGGCGTAGGCCTTGACGGTCCCGCGGTGCCACACCGTCGGCTCCGACCACCCGCACTGCCGACAGTGGACGCCCCACAGCATCCCGTCCGTGCGCGGGAAGGGGACGGCGAACACGGTGCGCTCCGGGACGCCCAGCTGCGCCCGGATGGTGGCAGCCGCGGAGAGCGTCAGCGCGAGCCGGCCGCCAGTGTCGGAGGCAACGACGGTCTCCGTGCCGTCCTGCGCGGCCAGTTGGTCGACCAAGGCCAGTACGTCGGTCTCCGGGACGCCGGCCTCCGTGGCGATGGTGGAGGCGGTGACGGACTGCGGGGCGTACTTCATCTCTCTGCCTCTTCTCTGTGAAGGGGCCGGACCCGCGTCCTCTACTCGCAGGGCCGGCCGGATCAGTGCGTCAGACCTCTTCGCGGTTTCGCCTGTCGGCGTTGTCCTGCGCGGCGTATCGGCTGTAGCTGCTGATCCCCTCCCGGCCGGTGGCCATGTCGTACACGGTGAAGCGGGCGCCGTTCGGTCGGACCACGTAGCGGGGGCCGTCGTCGGCCGTCTCGGGCGCTGCGGGCACCATCTCAACCGTGGTGATCACCGTTTCGGCGAGGACCCGGTAGATGCGCCCCTTGGGCCCGTGCTTGACCTGGTACTCGCACTCGCGTCGGGCGTCGGAAGCGGTGGCCTCACCCAGCATCATCATGTTGGACCAGTAGTGCCCCCCGTCCACGCTGAACTGGGGCCGGTAGGTGGTCTGAGTGGTGGTCGTCGTCTCGGACTGGACGACCGGCCTGGCCGTGGCGGCCGCCTCGGGCTTCTCGGCGGCGATCTCGGCCTGGACCTTGGCGATGAACTCGGCGGACTCGGCGGCGTAGGCGGCGGACTGCTCAGCGTCGTAGTCGTCGTGGTAGAGGGCGGTCGCCTCAGCCATGTCCGCACCCTCGCTGCCCGAGGTGACGATGACGGCGCCCCCGGCCGCCTCGACCGGTGCGGCGCCGTAGACCTCGAAGGACTCGCAGGGCTGGAGCGGCTGCATGGAACACTCGACGCGGTCGAGGTGGGCGTTCCACTGAGTCTCGCAGCTCTTGCAGAGACGCCCGGAGATGTCCTCGGCCTGGTAGACGGTGGCGTCCGCGTTGCGGGTGATGGAGCTGCGGCATGCGGCCTGGAGGCGGCCGTTGGAGGTGCGGCGCAGGAAGGCGTGGGCCAGGGTGCCGGTGTTGCTGTAGGCCCAGACGGCGTGCTCGTTGGTGTCAGTCATCTTCGCTCTCCTAAGCGTGAGTTCCTTGCGTGACTCCATGCTGGCACAGTTGTGCCGTACGGCACAAGTATCTAGCTCAACTCCGGCTGCCCCCACCCGTCGCCCTCCGTCGGCAGCTGCCGTTCGACGTCCCGCACGGCATCGACCAACCGGCGCGCGAGTGACCGGGCCTGTGCGGGGGTCAGCTCGTCGCGCTCCGGGCCGGCCAGGACGACGGCGCCGGGGGCGCGGGTGATGCGGTGGGGCATGGAGTCCTCCAGATACGACGAGGGGCCCCCGCGTCCTCTACTCGCGGGGGCCCCTTGGGGGTTGGGTCAAGCGTTTTCGTCCAGCAGCCATCCGGCCAACCGCGCGATCGCCTGCGGTGACGCGCCGAAGGTGCGAGGTGCCGAGCCATACAGCGGGCCCTGGGCATTCACAGCCGCCCCGAGCCTGCGCGGGCGGCACACCTGAGGAAATGTCAGGAACAGACGGCTGAATGCTCGTCGGGAGAGACTTCGAAGTTCTTCGGTGCGTGTCGGACCACGCCGATAGCCTCTTTCCACGGCCAACGGAGGGGGAGGCATGTACGTACCGGGATGGGTCCGCGTCATTTTCGAACGCGCCGTACGGCGGCGGGTGGAGAAGAACCGGCAGGAGTTCCATGCCGCTCTGACGGCTGTAGGGTCCACTCCAGCATCGGCACCGCGCATGACAGCGCTCCTGGCCGCCTACGAGCGCGAGCAACTGGTCTTCGAAATGATTGCCACCGTCACGCTGCTCGGGGGTGGCTTCTTTCTACTGCGCCTACTCAACGCCCCACGTCACCCCGAGTCTCCGTCGCCTGACTCGATGGCTGACCCGATCGGTTCGTTCTTCACGGGCATTTGGGAGGCTGGCGAATGGTTCGCCCAAAAGGTCGGATCTGCACACCCGGCGCAAGATCATATTAAGGTCTGGGTGGCTGTCGTGGTGATGTCCTTGGTTCTGCTGCACATGGCGGTCTCGCTCGTCCTCCAGGTCTGGCGTGTCGGGATGTTCGGTGTCCGGTTGCGCCCCGACTCACCATTTCCGGTTCTGAGCAAACTCTCGGTCGTCAACGAGTTCGTGACCGCCATCAAGACATGTTCGAAAACGCCCGAGCAGCCGGACAGCCCAACGACCCGCCTCAGTTCCGTCCTGATCCGCTCGCACCGGGTTCACCAGGGAGTACCCCGTAGCCGGCGCCGGGCCATCAAGGAGCACGCCGAGCGCGTGGCGGGTACTCTCCGGGAGGCCGAGGCTGACCTTGACGTCGACCCTGACACCGCGCGAGTCGCCCTGGCCCGACTGCTGGTCCGGATCGGCGAGAACTACGCTGCTGGAAAGTACCGCGACCTCCTCCCCGAGGATGAGCTCACGGAGGAGCCGGTGCGCGACCGCGAGCGACTCCGATACGCCGTCGCGCTCATCCTTGTGATGCTTGCCGAGTACGGTGTGCAGACCCTGAGTCTCCCGGCCCCAGCAGCCGCTGCGCTGTCGCTGCCTGCGCTACTGCTTCCATTGCTGCTGGTGTTTAAGGCCGACGTGGTCGTCTCCAAGGCGGCCGAGCTGATCGCTTTGCGGTCTTCCCTCAAGGACGGCGCCAAGGGCGAGACGCCTGGGCCGTGAGGCAGCGCCGCACCCCTGGCAAAGTCAGGCTGCCGCCGGGGCTTCCACCTGAGTCAGTCGGTCGATGTCGGTCAAGTTTTCTCCTTCGTTCGTGAGTCTGCGAGCACCGTGGGTCGACCCACGGTGCTACTTCAGCAGCTGCTCCACGGTGGTCCGGCGGTCTGCGTCGGCCCACTCGTCGTACGCCTCCCGCTCCTCGTCGGGCCAGGTGGCAGCCTCGGTGTCGCGGACGCCGGCCATGTCGTAGGCGTCCAGACTGGGCAGTCGCATCGGGTTCTCCTTAGTTGACGTATCGGGAGTGACTCATGCAGCTTCGGTCAGGGCAGCACGCGCCTGCTTCAGCCCATCCCACCGGATCCGGCGGACACGGGTCGGGGTCACGTGGCCCAGGTGACCGCCTATCTCGGCGTCCTCCATGGGCGGCATGCCGACGCCGTAGGTGGCCCGGAGCACGAGTGACCGACGCGGCGTCACGGAGGCGAGCGCCCGGTCCGCCAGGTCCCGGCGGGCGGCCCGCTCCGCGATGTCGTCGTCACGGGTGTCGGGGAGGACGTCGGCCAGCGTGAGCGTGGACTCCCCGTTGCCGATCCGCTCTCCCAGATCCGACGGCTCCATGAGAGCTTCCAGCGCCGCCATGAACCGCGTGCGACTGACGCGACGACCGGCGGGCAGAGTGTCCAGCCGCCCGGCGGCCGCCTCTACGTCGCCTTCGGCCTCTCCAAGGGCTCGCCGGACGCGCAGGACCACGTCAGGGTCCGGGGTGACCGCCGATCGCGCCGAGACCCACGCACGGGCGATCACGCCCTGAACCTCCCGGTACACGCGGGTCTGGAGGCAGGCCGGGCCGGCGGTGTCATACGAGTGGACACGCGCAATCACCACAGCCCGCCCCTCCTGAAGCAGGTCGTCCGCGTCGTCCGTGGAGGCCTGACCACCGGTCACGGTGTAGATGACGTGGCGCATCATCGGCTCCACTTCGGTGAGGATCTCCCACATGGCGTCAGAGTCGCCGGCCTGCGCGGACTGAATGGTGTCGGTGCTGATCACGTCTGCCCCCTCGTCGTTGGTACGGCAGTTACTGGGTGGGGAGGGGAACGCGTTTGCGCTTCATGATGTGACCTGCGCCACATGAACTACGCGGAGCGCCGCATCTCGGCCGACGCCGCCAGGTAGTGCACCGTGATGGCACTGCACTTCGCGAGCGTTACGTCACAGCGAGCATGCGAGCAGTCGTCAGCTCCGGGCAGGACGAGCAGCGCCTCCGCGTCCCACAGCCACTCGGACTGTGAATCGGTGACAGGCACCGTCAACAGAGCCGCCGCTCGCACCAGTTCACGCCACTGTGCAGGGCTCGTCCTGGGGCCCGTCAGGTAGGCACGTCGGGTTGCCAGGATCTCCCGCGTCGTGACCGTCTGCACTCGCTGCCCCCTCGGTATACGGCTCCCCCTCCCACGCAGAGAGGGCCCGGTCCAGCGCCGCGCGCACGCCCTTGACGTACGCGGCGGCTGTGATCATGTGCAGCACGGCCGTGCGAAGTTCGTCGGTAACCGACTGACGAGCTTCGTCAAGGGCCGTGTCTTCGGTGGGGCGTCCGGGGCCGGCGCTCGCGCATCGGCCGGTTCCATCGGGGTCCGCGGGCGGTCGCCGACCCCTCATGTCAGCTACGGCGTCGCACAGTTCCACGAGGGTGAGGCTTTCGGCCAGGTCGCGCGTCAGCGTGGCCGCCAGTGCCTCCATCCTCTGAGCTGGAGTGACGTGACAGGGACTGTAGGTCATGAGTGCCTTTCGGACAACGAACTAGTTCGAGATTGAAGTGTCTGATTCGCGCCGTATGTCGAGTAAAGAGCCGACCAACAACGACCCTCACTTGTGCCGTACGGCACATGACCAGGGCGTTTGGCGAGCTCATGTCGTTATCTGATCGTTACCAAATATGCCAATCGGACGACCAAGCTCCGGCGTGTCGCCCTCGAAACGTTGCAGGTCAGGAGGGGCACCCTGGGTTATCGGAGACTCCGGGTGTCATCCGTGTGCCCAAGGCGTGAAAAAGACGGCCGGTCGGTCGGATTTCAGACCGTTGCATCTCGCACAGGCCGGCGCGAGGTTCGCCAGGCCGTCAAGTCCGCCCCGGGAGACCGGGACGACGTGATCCACCTCCACCGGCCCGGGGCCGTCGCAGTAGAAGCAGCCATACCAGCCCAACTCCTCCCATAGCGAGAGGAGTTGGGCGGCCGACACCGACGGGTCAGGTGGGCGCGGACGTCGAATCACCGTGACGACGACGGGGCGGCGCCGCGAGACACGTTCGAACGCACGTTCCTTTTGTCGGTGCCTGGCGGTACCGTCAGTGCATGGTCGAAGACGAACCACCCTCACGCTCGCGCCAGCTCCGCCGCCCGCGCAGCCTCGGGGTTGACCGCATACCACGGGTCGTGCTCGATCATGGTCTCGGCTTTCTTCATGTAGAGGGAGCCCCACGACCGCCCGCCTACCTCCGGGTCGGTGTCGAGTGGGACGCCCATGAAGTCCATGGCCATCCGCTTGCCGATCTCCCGTGCCACCTCTTCGGCCTCCGACTCCGGCGCCTGCGCGACGACTTCGTCGTGAACGGGGAGGAGGAGGTGGTCCGCCCATCCGGCGTCCTGGAGGTCCAAGAGGGCCTGACAGAGGACATCACGGGCCGTCGACTGCACCACGTAGTTCGTGGCGCTGTAGACGCGATCGCGGTCCAAGGGAAGTCGCCGGCCCGACGGGGTCCACACCGCGTACCCGTCCGCCCGTGCTTCTCGCTGAAGGCGGCGGGAGTACCGCTTGATCCCGGGGTACACCCGGTCGTAGGCGGAGATCGCGGACTGAACTTCGTTCAGCGGGGCGCCGGTCTGCCTGCTCAGCGTCAGAGCACCGCCCCCGTAGACCTTGCCGAATCCGACCCCCTTGCCCATCTTGCGGTGGTGCTTCGTGAAGTCGGGGCCCCAGATCAGCTCTGCCGTGAAGTCGTGGAGGTCTCGCCCCTCTGCGATAGCGCGCTTCATGGTGGCTTCGTCCGCCAATGCGGCCAGTACGCGCATCTCCACCGCGGAGTAGTCCACGGAGATGATGCGGTGGCCCGGGTCGGCCATGAGCGCCCGACGGATCGTCCAGTCCCCCGACGGGAGTTGCTGGAGTGGTGGGTTGGAGATGGACATCCGGGCTGTCCTGGCCTGGAGACTGTTGATCTTGCAGTGGATCCGGCCTTCGACGTCCAGGCCGTCGCGGAGAGCAATGCCGTAGGAGCTGCCCCACTTCCCCGCCCTCTTGCTGCGGATCACTGCGTCCGCCAGGGGGTTGGGCACGCGCGTCTCTCGGGGCTGCCACTGACCGTCGAGGTCGGCCAGGTCGAGCAAGATGGCCTTATCGACCTTCCAGGCCCCCGACGGGGTCCGCTCCGTCAGCTGCTCACCCATCCCGAGCAGTGCGGCCGATACCTGCGCCGTCGCGTTGACGGACGTCACGCCGTACTTGCTGGCACGCCTGGAGTGGAGCGCGGCCTCTTCCTCCAGCCGGCCGACAAGGCGGCGGACGTAGTCGACATCCACCCGCATGCCGCGACGCTCCATCCGAGCACAGAGCAGCATGACGCGGTGCTCGAAGTCGGCGAGGCGCCGGCTGATACCCAGCTTGTCGACCTCCCGGCGCAGCACCGGGAGTAGGCGATTGCCGAGGATGACGTCCAGGCCGGCGTAGAGGAGGTAGACGTCCGTCCAGAGGTTGATCCTCGCCCAGCCCGTCGCCTTCGTCAGCCCTTGCGCGTGAAACTCCGCGGTCAGATCTTCCTGCGTGTCAGGCGCGTCTCGGTCAACAAAGGCCGCGCTCAGCGGCTTCAAGCTCAGGCCTACGCCGCCTTCCTGCGGTTGGCGCGGGTCCCGGAGGTGTGCATAGATCCGGGAGTCGATCACCTTAGGTCCCAGCTCTTCGAGCGGGATCTCAGCATGACGGTCGATGACGAGGAGATCGAACGGGGCGTTGTGGATTGTGATCGACGGCAGCGCCCGGAGCGCCCAGCGAGCCGCCTCCAGCATCTCCCGGCCGACCTCCACCGGCAGCACCCACGCTGTCACGGCGTTGCCGAACTGCACGGTGCGCAGGCGGTACGTCGGGGAGAACGTGTCGAGCCCTGACGTCTCGGTGTCGACGGCGACGGTGCCACCCCGGGCTATCTGGTCGTGGACCCAGAGACGAAAAGCGTCCAGGTCCCGGGAATCCTCCGGTACCTGGACGCTTACCTCGTCTCCCGCCACCCTGTGACGGAAGTGCTTCACGCAACCGCCTCCCGTGTCTGTCCGAAGATGTCTGCGCCTTCGTTACTGGGCGGCGCGGAGAGATCGTTTGCCCCAACCTGGCGCCGCTCGGCATCTGTCGCGATCCGGATCCCGTCGAACCCCCACTTGCCGGACGACTTCCGCTTGCGGAAGCCCCGGCTCTCCATCTCCACCCCGAGCGCCCAGCCGGACAGCACTTCCTTCCGGCTCAGGCCGGCGTCCTCCGCCCAGTCCGCGTAGGCGCGGCGGAGCTCCATCGGGGCCACCCGGGCACCGGGCTCTACGACGAGGCAGGCCGCGATGAACTCCGCGAGCCGGTCCTCCGACTCCCGGTAGTCGGTCGTCGCGGCCTGGACGGTCGACGGCTCCTCCAAGCCGTGCGCGTACCACTCCGCCGCGCCGTCGACAGCCCACGCGAGGATGCCCTCCGCCTCGTCGCGCAGCCGGGCCGGGAGCGACAGGTCCGCGTTCGCGCCGCGGAACGTCGCTTCGAACGGGATCAGCTTGACCCTGCGCCAGACCCCGAGATCCTGCGAGAGGATCGCCGGCTTGTAGTTGCCGGCGACCATGAGGAGGAAGCGCGGGACGTAGGTGAACGGGTTCGCGTTCAGGAACCGACACGTGACCGGGTCGCCGCCGGTCAGCTGCTTCACAAGCGCCTCAGCGAGGCGCGAATACTTCTCGGTTTCGCTCGCCGTCACCAGCCTCGCACCACGCAGTGATGCCAGTTCCGGAGACGCCTGGCCGACGTTGACGCGCTGCTCAAAGGTAGAGAACTCCGTCGCCTTCGTGATGCCGGTGAAGACGTAGCCCAGTGCGTCCAGGAACGCGCTCTTCCCGTTCGCGCCCTGTCCGTGGAGGAAGGCGAAACACTGCTCCGCCGTCGATCCGCTGATTCCGTACCCGACAAGCCTCTTCATGTAGCCGGGCAGCTCCGGGTGGTTCGGGAAGACCTCCCCGAGAAACTGAAGCCACCGCTCCGCCAGCGCGTCCGGGATGTACCGGACTGTGAGCCGCTTCGTGATCATGTCTGCCGGATCGTGGGGTCGCAACGTCTTCGTCGGCAGGTGGATCGTGCCGTTGGCCACGCACAGGAGTTCCGGGTCCGCGTCGAAGTCCGCCGCGTCTGCCGGCACGCCGGGCACGCTCGGCAACTCTTTCAGGATCCCGTCAATGTGCCGGTTGGTAAGCGCCTTCAGCGCCAACTTCCGCTCCGCGTCGCCGCCCTCCGCGATCATCTCCGCGCCCATACGATGCAGCGCCCGACGGACGGCGTCCTGGCCGTGGACCCACACGGTCCCGTCCCAGACGAGGTAGCCGAGCCCGGAGGCGTATCGCACTCCCCCGCCCGTCGACCGCATGTAGTCGCGGAGGCGGACGGCCAGGCCAACGTCTGTGGAGTCAAAGGCTTCCCGGGCCGAGCCGCGGAGGATGGGGAGGTCTGCCTCGTCCTCCACCACGACGGGCGCCGCCGGAGGCTCCGGCTCGTCCAGGCCGACCGGATCCGCCTGACGTACGGCACGGTGCAGGGCGGCGGGGAACGTCGCCGGGTCGCGCTCTCGCCAGTCGGTCAGGTCGTCACCCTCGTTGGGCACCTCCAGCCGTCGACCGCGCACGCCTTCGGCCGCCAGGGCGCGCGCCAGGGAGGAGTTGAACCCCCTGCCGGCCCTATCTGCGTCGCCTGCGTAGACGACGTCACGGCCGCGCAGAACGGCTGCCAACTCCCGAACCACTTCCGGGTTCTGCGCGAGACCGGCGCCCCGGATCACTACGGCATCGTAGCCGCACGCGACTGACGTCAGGCCGTCTCCCGACCCCTCCGTGATGAGTACCGTGTCATAGCCGGCGCCCGCCGAGAGTAGCCCCCACTTCGCCCACGTCCGCCCGTCTACGTTGGCCAGCGACACCCACCGGGCCGGGCAGTTGCCGGAGAGGTCCCGGCCCTGGAGCCCGCGCACGACGCCGTCAGCGCCCGCCAGCGGGACCGTGATCCGCGGGAAGCGAGTGAACCCCCGGGACAGCCACCTCTGCGGCCGGTCGCCGGGCGCGGCGTAACCAATGCCCAGTTCATCCGCCAGGTCCAGGCCGACGCCGAAGCGGCGCATCAGGTAGTCGACGGCCTCCGGCGACGAGGTAAGGGCAGCAGCCGTCTCGTCAACGAAGAGGCGGAGCCCGGCTATCTCGCCGGGGCCGATCGATTCCGGCGGCGCGGCGGAGACGGTGCGTGTCGCCGTTCCCGGCTCCACGTCGAAGAGGTCCGACGGAGACAGACGGAGCGCCTTCAGGATCGCGTCCTTCGGGCAGCCGGCCCGGCAGACGAGCAGTAGCTTCCCGTCCTCTCGCAGGGTGAGTTTCAGGCTCGGCGTCCGCCGGTCCGCGTGGACGGGGCACAGCACCAAGTACCCGTCATGGTCGTCCGTCACGCCGTTCAGCCGGCCGAGCAGATCCGACAGCCGCAACGAGGTCTCCTCTCCTCTGAAATGCAACGAAGGGGCGCCCTCCGAAGAGGACGCCCCATGTGTGACTTCCGGGGCTAATGCCCCTCTCCATGTCGCTGAACGTGGTCTGCGTAGACCGTCGGCGCGACGGCCTGGAGGGTCTCCTCCGCATCGCGCAGCCGGTTGACGAGCCGGACGTCCGTCTCCAGGTCCCGCACGACGTAGCCGGCCGCCACATTCGCCCGGCGCCGCTTCACGATGGCGGCGCCGTAAGGCTGACCGGCGTTGATCGCCTCCCGGTTGGCCTGCGCGATGTAGTCGGACAGCGTGATCTTCTGTTCGTCCTTGCACTCCGCGGCGTGGAGGTAATAGCCGTCCAGGTCCCCGATGTCGGCCCGGCCCATCTGGACGTTTCGGCGCGCGTCGGGGTTGTGGTGCTGCTGGAGGTAGGCGCGGACGGCGGACTCCCAGTCGGTCCCCTTCTTCTTCGACGGGTTAGCCATCGACACCGCCCCGTACGACACGGACGATGCTCTCCAAGAGGCTTCCGATGCCGGGCCAGTCACGCGCCGCCTTGGCCCGGAGTTCCGCTACGACACGTTCCCGGATCGCGGCGTCCACGTCCGGTGCCGAGCCGATGTGCCCCGGGGCCGTGCCGCCCACCTTCCGCAACACCACGACGTTGTTGCCGAGTTGGCCCGTCTTCGGGTGCGTCCCCTCCCGAATGCCGTGCTGCGCGGAATGCTCGATGTCCATCGCCAGCCCGTTTCGGCCCTGCTTCGCCCGGCCGACTTTCACGCGACCGTGCGTGGTGGAGGCGGACAGGATGTAGTCCCCCGGCTCGATCTCGACGCCGAACGAGTCCCTCACTCGTCCACCTCCGCTGGCTGGACGGCCCCGCTCAGGACGCCGTCCACGACGGCCTTCGCAGCGTCCCGGGCCCGGATGTACACCGCTTCCTCGGTCGACTCCCGCGTGCTTCGGTATGCCCGATCCATCTCCGCGGCGAACTCCCGGAACGCGGCAGCTACGAGGGCGCGGACAGCGTCAGTCTGCGGCTCTGGCGCCAGGGGGCCTCCGTTCTCCGTGCAGGGGACGAGGGGGCCCCACAGCCGCGTCACTTCGTCCCGGTGCTCGGGCTCGGAGTACCCGACAACGTCGCCCGCGTACCTGTGGTTTGTCAGCCACTCTCCGTCCACCCGCCAGACGTCGCCGTCTTTGTCCCGAAGGTACTCGCTCACTCCACGTCCTCCCACGTCGTCCGGGCGCGCTGGATGGTGGCCGAGAGGATGTCCTCGCGGAGGACGGACTGCCGCGTCTCGTAGTCGTACCGGTAGGCAAGCGCCTTTGCCTGCCCGGCGGCTCCACCACGGGACTTGTAGGGGCCGGCGTACGTCGTCACCGTGTCCCCGGAGTAGAGCCGGCGCGGGACGTCGGGGTTCCGGGAGTAGTGGTACTCCGGGTTGTGCCGCCACTCCCGGCTGACGATCTTGACTCGGAAGACGTCGCTGTCTTCCGGCATCCTGCGTCCCATCAGCGCTCCTCCCCGCGCTCCACGAGCCGGCAGACGAGCCGGATCAGGCCGATGGCCAGCAGCACCGCGAGGGCGACGCAGCCGGCAGCCCACAGACCACCGATGATGTAGATGAGCAGGCTGTTCACACGGTCTCCTCTGCGTTGATCAGCCGCGCGCCCCGGGTGACGGCGACACCGATTGCGTCCATGTAGCGCGGCCAGTCCCGACGGTCCCGGGAGCCGACCGCGATGATGATCGAGTCCCCGTCCCCCAGCGCCCGGACGTCTCCCAGTGCGGGGGCGGCGTCCGGGCTGATGACGGAGACGGCCATCAGTCGGTGACCTTGGCCAGGGGGCCGTAGATGTCCACGACCTCAGAAAACGGGCGGCCCGTTCCGCGGCCAGTCATCGACGCCTTGGGCCGGCCGGCCGCGTCGGTGTGCCCGGTGAAGGACCACACGTCGCCGTCCCGGTCGCGGTAGGCGGCCGTGAGGTCGTACACGGTTCCGGCGTACGTGTAGGTCTTGGGGGCCTCGTCCGGCTCGATCCGCTCCAGATCGGTACGGCTGACCGACCACCGTCGCGGATCGCCGGCCTTCAGCACGTACACGGTGTCGTCGCCGACAACACCAGTCACCGTGACGACGTCCCCGACGGACAGCAGCGCACCGTCAGGGCGCGGACACAGAATGCGCGCCCTGTCACCGGTCTTGAACGGCTCGTCCGCCGGGGCCGGCTTCATGTGCCGCGCGGTGGATGTCTCGTGGCTGCCGTCCGGGTTCTCCACGACGTACCACGGCCGGTCGGCCTCGTAGCGGTCCTGGAACGGACCGGCGACCACCTTGCAGCGCTCACCGTCGACCACGACGGCCGCGCCGTGCTCGAAGTCGGGAAGGAGGGTCAGGCTGTGCTCCGCCACCGGCCATAGCCGGCCGGCGCGGTAGCCAGTGGTCCGCTCCACCAGCCACGCGGTACCGCCTTCGAGGTCCGAGAACGCCTCGTAGCGCAGCACTCCCGTTACACCCCCGTGCGGCCCGAACCGCACCCTGTCACCAGCCTTGAACTCCTGCGTCATCTCTCCTCTTTCAGGCATGAAGAAGCCCCCGCGTCGTCGTTGCGCGGGGGCTGGGGCGGGGGTCGATCAGCGCGCGTCGTCCACGTGCCCCGTCACGGCGAAGTGCTCGGCGGCGACCGAGACGGCCGACAAGGTCTTGCGCTGGATGTGCCCGGAGTCGCGACCGGTGGGCTGGACGAGCAGCTCCGGGTGGCTGCGTCCCCGGCTGTCGCGGACGCTCCGGATCTGCTTCACGACTGCTTCGGAGCTGCGGACGGTGTTGCCCTGGCGAGACGGGTAGACCCCGATCGAGCCTTCGGTGATGTCCTGGCCGGTGAAGTCAGTGAGCTTACGAGCCATGTCTCTCCTCCTCTGCTTCTTCGCTACGATGGAAGCGCCCGGCCCTGCGGGCCTCTACTCCGCAGGACCGGGCACAGCTGTGTGTCAGGCGGCCTTCGCCAGGTCCGCCGACGCGGCGGCCGAGACGGCACCGAGGATCCGGATCACTGGCTTGTTGTAGGAGACGTTCGTCCCCTTCCTCGGGCCGTTCTTGATCGTGAAGTTGACTTCCTCGATCGACAGCCGCGCTCGCGCCGGACCGCCCACCTCGTCCAAGGCCTCCAGCACCTCGTGCAGCACCTTGGCCAGGTCCCAACTGCCGGTGCGAAAGCGGAAGTAGCCCAGCTCCGGCGCTTCCTCCAGCTTGAAGACGAGGCTGATGTTCGGCTTCGGGCCCCGGCCACTCTTCGCGAGTGCCTTGCGGTCAGTGAGCAGCTCCGGGCAGTCGCAGCGCTGCCCCTTGCGCTCGTCGTCCAGGTACTCGACGCCGTCGCACCAGTGGATCGGCTCGCCGCCGAACTGGCCGTACAGGCGCATGTCCGACTGCACCGACGAGGCGCCGTCGATGACGATGTCGACGCTCGGGGCGGAGGTCAGAACCTCGATGTTGTCCTCGGCCTCCGTCTCCCACTCGGCCGGCTCGCCGCCGAGCATCTCGGCGACGCGGGAGGCGACGGACGGATCACCGATCGTGATGCGCCACTCGCTCAGGCTCTCCGGCTGCCGGCCAGTCATGCGGCCGGCGCGGAAGCGGCCGACGATGTCGTCAGCGAAGGACGCACGCGGGCGAGGCTTAGCCTCGGGGTCGGTCTCGAAGATTCGCAGTCCTGCCATGTGTTGCTGCCTCTCGTCGGCTACAGGTTCGCTCCGGGCTCTCCCCCGGCGAAGTAGTTACTGGGCGGCGGATGGGATCCGTTTGCCCTGACCGTGGGTCGACCCACGGTCAAGCGAGGCTGCTCCGCGTCTGACGGAACATCAGATAATCCGTGTGATGGTCGAGGTAGGATGAGACCGTGACATTCGACATGACGTACGAAACGATGGTGGTTCGCCAGATGAACCAGCACTTCATGTCGAACAATTCGGCGATCTCTTCAAACGTCCCGGAGGCACCTCAAGAGCCTGATCTCGGCCGGGTCATCTGGGCGGTCGCTGCCAGGTACCACGAGGCGGGCGGCCGTGGCATCGACCGCTTCCGCTCCGAACTCGCCCAGCTGATCTCAGAGTCCAACAACCTGGCGGGATGGCTGCACGAGGACGCGACGGCCCACAGGAGCTGGGACCTATACGCGATCGTGGCCGCCGCAGCCGACGGCAGCGACCTAACTACGGAAGCCTCTTCGTCGCCGCTTCAGCTGCCAGGCCTCATGTCGCCAGCTGGCGCCTTTTACGCCCGTGGCCGTGGACTGCGGATCGTCCAGCGGGGCATCAGCGTCGCTCTTGAACTCGCGCTTGCCAATGCAGACACTCCCGAAAGCCGACCCGACCAGCCAGAACCCTGGGAACCCCTCAAAGAGGTCGAGAGCCTTGGGTTCGTCCTTACCCTTCACCACAACTGGCTCCAGGCCCAGACCGAACGTCTGGCCCTTGAACTCTTGTTGTTCGTGCTTTGGGAATCCCTACCAACGCCACCCGAATCGCCGCTCGTCGAGGCACCTCGTACTTGGGTCTGCGCCTGTGGCTCAGAGCGACTAGCGGCGCCCGTCGTACCCCGAGGACCGGGATCGCGCTCCCTGCCGGCCATCAGTCAGCAGGGGCGCCAACCGGCTTGGAGCCTGGCCGCCTAGCCTAGGTGCCCCCTTCCCGGGGAATCCTTCATGCCTCAGATCAACCTGCCTGCCAGCACGCCGCCTTGGCTCGCCGGTGTGGTGGTCGTCGTCATCGCGCTCGCAGTGGCCATCCGCATCGTGGCCGGCGCTGTACTGCCCAAGCAGTCCGCGCACCGCCTCACTTGGTGGCGGGAGTGGTGGAAGCGACGCAAGTAAAGACCAGCTAGGAATTCCAGCAGCGGCGTCGGCTATTCGTCGGCGCCGCTGCTGGCCGTTCAGGCGTTGCAGTCCTCCAGGTCCGCGAGCAGCTGCGCGGCGGCGTCCCAGTCGGCCACATCGCCGAAGTCCCGGACGAGCCGAAGTGCCCGGCGGACGAGCGCCAGCTCCGCGGTTGTCAGTTCCACGATGACCGTCTCCGGCGGCTTGATCGTCGCCATCAGCCCTGCCCTCCCGCCAACACGCGGTGCACGAGCAACGCGGCCAGGTGCTCCGCCGCCGCTGGCGACCAACCGCGTTTCTCCAGGTCCCGGCGCATGCCGTCGGCGGCGTCGAAGACGGGGGCGAGCCGGTCGCGGATCTGGAGCATGGCCTCTGCGATGTCGGCCGTCACGCCGTAGGACGGCAGCGAACAGGCGACGTCGAGTCGGGGGTCACTCATGGGTGCTGCTCTCCTGCTCCGGGTCGATCAGGTCAGCGGCGTCCTCCGCGTCCGGGAGGTCGTCACCCTGGCCGTTGCAGTTGGCGCGGATCTTCTCCGCCAATTCGTGCGCGTGGGTGTGGAGGAGATCGTCCAGCATCTCCTTCAGACGGTCGTACTCCTCGCCGTACCAACGGTCCAAGTCGCCGTGAATCTCGGCGCGGACGGCTTCGACGGAACGTTTCACCGGACACCCCTCTCCCATATCCGCCGCGCTTCGTCCTGACAGCTCACGCCGAGCCGGCGCAGCATTGCCTGCGCACGGGGCACCCACATGGACGGCCAGTCGCCGACTTCGGCGTAGGCCCGGACCTCTTCCACGTCGGTGCCGACGAGCCAAGCCACGAAGGCGGCGTCCGTCGGGGGTCGCTGACGTCGTAGTGCGCGCATCTGCCTCTCCTCCCTGTGCTCCTACGCCGAAAGCCCCCGGCGCCGAAGCAGCCGGGGGCTTAGGGGAGTTGCGGGATCAGGTGTCGTCTACTTGGTGCTCACCTTCACGCCTCGGAGAGAGGCCACGCCGAGCAGCACGAGCAGCGCCGAACCGAACCCGAGCGTCGGCACGGCCGGCACGACGTCGTGGAGCGCACCGACGCCGAGCATGAACAGCCAGGCACGGAGCGGGATGAAGGCAAGGGCGACGACCACCGCACCACAGCCCTTGGCGAACGCCTCCGCCTGCGCGTCTTCGTTCTGCGAGTTACTCACGCTGCCTCCCACTTTCCCGCGTCGTTGTTGTCCAGGGTGACCTTGTAGACGTTCCTGCTCTGCGAGTGGTACACGCAGATGCCTTCGGGGTCCATGAAGCCAGGGACGGCGAACGAGCCAGCACGCCGCAGCTCTGCCATCGCGAAGACGATCATCTCCTCGCGGAACGGGCCCCGGTAGAGCACCGGAACCTCGTCGACCACGCCGCACAGCGAAGACTGTTCCGCGCGGGAACGCATCGACTCGCCCTCCGGGCCGACCTGGCACCACCGGTCGACGTTGAACAGCGAGAAGCGCCGGTCCGTCAGCCCATAGCGGCGCTGAATCCCCTGCCCCCACCACTCACCGAAGTGCAGGCCAGGGCCGAGGATGTACGCCAGCTCGTCGACGTTGTCGGCCACCCACCGGGCGAAGCCGTAGTTGTCGGACTCCGGGGTCAGGAGTCGCTTGCGCGACTGCGCGACCACCTGGCCGTCGTCGGAGACGTGGATGCCGGCGTTCGTGCCGTCCAGCTTCTCCGTGATCGTGATGTCGCGGAACAGCCGGGCCGTCTTCGGCCAGGCCGTGAACTCCGGTGCGAACGTGATCACTTGCTTGCCCTCCTCCAGCATCACGCCGCCCGCCTCTCCGTGCCGGTCTCCTCCGCGCCCGTGTGCCAGACCGGCCGGCCGATCACGGACTTCTTTCGGGCGGTGTCCCACTGGAAGACTGCGAGGAGTGCGGTGAAGACGTCGAACAGGTCGTCCGAGCAGTCCACCGGCACCAACTTGGCGCCCTCCGGCCGGACATGGAGCACTGCCGCCGCGTCCACTGCCGGCACCGGGATGGACTCGCCGGAGGCCGCGAGGATCATGCGGTCCGCCCGGGCGTAGGCCTTCAGCTGGAGCGCCACATCTTCGTGCACACCGGAGCGCGTCGTCTTCCAGTCCAGAATGACCGTCTCGCCGTCGATCCGAGCTATTGCGTCGAAGCTGCCGGCGTAACCGTGCTGGTCGCTCCAGATCGTCTCTTCGAGCTGGAGGAACTCCGGCTGTTGCTCCTGAAGGAACGCGTCGAAGTGGCGCGCGTACTGCGCCATGTCCGGGTGTACGCGCCCGACCCGCTCCCCGCGGGCCAAACGCTCGAAGAGGTCGTGCGCCGCGCTGCCTGTGTCGGCCGCCTTCGCCGTGGTTCGGGTGGGCGCCCGCTTCAGGTAGTCGACAGCCGCGTCTCGGTCCCGCATGGCGATGCTGACGACGGAGCCCAGATCGTCAACAGCGGTCTCCGCCACGAGCTTAGAGGCCCAGAACGTCAGGAAGCCCTTGGGGAGCATGCCCAAGACCGACGTCACGCCGGGGACCTTCTTCTCCCCGTCCGCCGGGTCCACGTAGAAGCGCGCGCCGGCGCGCTTGATCGTCTGTACCGTCATCCCCTGCCCTCTCTCTCGGGTGCAGGGGAGTTACTGGGCGGCGTCGCGGATCCGTTTGCCTCGTCGGCCCAGGATGTTGGCCAGGGTCCAAAGTGTCGAAAATACTGCCCTTTTCCATTCTCTCTTAACACGTGTTAGAGAGACTTGAAATAAGGAGTTAGTACGGCACTTTGGACCCTCGGAGGACGAGGCACCGACGACGTCAGGCGGCCGGAGCGTCCTCCGCGAGCTTGATCAGCTCCTCTGCGCGGGCTACCGCCTCCCGCAGCCGCTCGGCGAGCACGCCACGCTGCCCGGGTGTCATGTCGCCTGTGATAACTGGCTCTTGCATGCGGCCGAGGATCTGCCCGACGGACTCCGCCAGGCGGAGGTGATCCGAAACAGCACGGCCAACCGGCACGGAGGGTACGGCCGGCGGCTCGACTGCCGTTGCCTTCCGCGCCCGCTTCTTCGGAGTGACCTCCACGACGGGAGGCGTGAGCGCAGCCAGGGTCTCCCCCGCCCTCTGCGCTGCCACGAGAGCTGACGTTCGTGACCGAGCCAACGACCGGCGCTCGCGAGGGCCCTCTTCCTTCAGGCCCAGCGCACGCACCTCGTCGGGCGGGAGCAGGTCGCGCAGCAGGTTGCCGATATGCCAGCGGACGTTGCCCTGAACGGTCGATTTCGTGTCCTTGGGGACCCCCGCGTCCCGGTAGATCTCAGCTGCTTGTTGCTTGTAGGCGTGGGAATCGCCCTTGGGGTCGTCCATTTGCAGCCGAAGCGCAACCAGCACCGCCGCGAGGGACTTCAGGACGACGACCTGTGCCTTTTCGACCTGCTGGTAAGCCCGAACAAGCTGCACACCGCGGGCGTGCAGCTCCGAGTGACTCAGGTCCCGGACGTCCTCATAGACGATCGGATCCGGGATGCTGGCGCGTCTCGTCGGCAGCGGAGCGGAGCGGCGCGCAGGGAGGTTGGCCTCCGTCATGGGGCCTCCTGACTCTATGAGGATGGCAGCCTACCAAGGGCATGCTAAGTAACGGCAGCGAGGCTGCTACATCGTTGTAGTAGCTGTGAACGGCCGGTGACAGACGCCGCAGACAACGGGACCGAGCGCAAGCACACTCCCTGCAATGCGCAGCTTCCTCGCCGGTTCGCAGCTGCATTCAGCGAGCACGCGCTCTGCACTCCGGGCGCGCCGTGACGCGGGCGGGGCCAGGGCAGGCAGGACGGCGTCAATCGCTTGTTGCAGAGCCTTCACGTCGACGGCGTCCGCGGCCTCTCGGGTCAGCGTCATGTCGCCGAACCCGCTGCGGACGTCGTAGCCGTCTTTCGTCCACTCCAGGCCGACGAGGTCGCCGGCCGCACGGAATGCCTTGTTGTGGTAGACGCCTTTTCGCGAGCAGTCATCGACACCAGCGGCCCGGTTCAGAGCGTGGGCGGCCTCATGGCGGACGACGGTGATCGTCGCGACTGCTCCCTCTGCAAGAGTCTCCCTGCCAATCTCGACCGGGATTGTGTCCATGCCTTCCCACCGGGCATGGCTGTGGTCTGGCGTCGGCGGCGCGCTACTGAAGGCGAAGCGGGCCGGCGGCAGGGTTGGGTGTGCAGTTCGTAGCGCGTCCCATTCCTCTCCCAGCAGCGCCGTCAGCGCGGTAGTCGGGACAGTACGTGGCGGTGTCATGCCGTGACCGTACCGCCGTTGTACCGTACGGAACAACTCACTGGCGGAGCGTTGACCTAAATTCGCCTTAAGGGAAAACAAAAATGCCCCCGCCTCCACAAGGGAGACGGGGGCATTTCCGATTTTTACTCCTTACCGACTGGCGTGACCCGGGCCCGTGTCTGCTCGCCAAGGACGAGCTGGAGGACGAAGAGCACGACACCAGTTACCTGGCCGGCGATGTTCTCGTTGGCGAACGCTGGCACGAAAACGGCCAGGGCGACGACGCCGGACATCACTGCCGCCCGCACTCGGGCCGGCTCGGTGACGAGCACCGTCCGCAGCCAGGCGACAGCGTTCAGGGCGACGAGCTGGGCGGTGGACTTGATCCACGCGAATGTCTTGCGCATGGTCTCCCTTACTGGTGGGCCCGGCCGTAGTGCCGGGCGGATTCCGCGTCGTGGACGCGCTTGTGAAAGAGCTGGACGGCGGACTCCAGATCGGCGACGGACCCGACGTTCATGATCGTGTAGTCCGCGTCTTCCGGCCCGAGAGCACCCTCCGACTCGTGGGTGAGGTGCGGGATCCCGGGCCGATCGATGTGGAGGAGGTGGAAGCCTTGGGCGCGCAACGCCTCGACCTCGTTGGGGTACCGGACGTCGGTGATCACCACAGGGCGGCCGAGCGTGTTCGCAGCGTCGACCTCCGTCAGCGCTGCGTGGATCCAGATACGCGGGTCGACCTGTCGCATCGCGGCGCCCAGTTCCTGGAGGAAGCGGCGGACCTCGGGCCGCGCCTTCGCGCCCTCCCACCCCTCCTCTTCCACGTGCTTGGAGAGGCGGACCTCGTCAACGCCATGGTTGGCGGGGTCGTACTCGTCTTCCCGCTCGTCCGACGTGACGATCGGGTTGACCTGCAGCGCCGCGTCCTTCAGCGCGTCGGCGAAGGCCACCCGCTGATAGCCGCGTTCCCGCACGAGCCAGGCGCCAGCCGTGTCCTTACCTACCCGTGCCCGGCCGATGATGCCGATGTTCATGATCCGCCCTCCGTCGTCGTAGACGAGGGGGTTACTGGGCGGGAGAGCGGAGCTGTTTGCCTCGACCAGCGTCACCCGTCCGGGTGGCCCCGGTACAGCAGATGCTCTGCGTCGTGCCCCGCCTGCCAGGCGCGGACGTCGGTGATCTGTTCGCGCAACTCGCTGACATCAGAGCGGAGTTCGTCGCGAACGCCGTCTATCCGTTCAGCCAGTGCCGCCATGTGTAGCGCGACGCTCTCTCGGGTGGCAGCCCCCTCCTCCTCCGCTGCCCCGCGGGCGCGCCGGAGGCCGAGTACGGCCGGCACCGTGGCACCTCCCACGACGCCGGCCGCACCGATGACGGCGACAATGATCTCTGGGCTCATCGCATCAGCCGCTTCCAGGTCTCGGGGCCCGGGTAGCCGTTCGCGTCGGTGCCGCGCCAGCCCTGCGCGCGCTGAAAAGCGGCCGTGGCCTGGCGGTCTGCCTCCGTCCACTGTGGGCCCGGCCCCACCTTGTAGTACGCCCCGTAGCCACGACGGACGAGGGCCTGGCCCAGCTGCGTGACGTAGCGGTTCGACGCGCCAGCGTGGAAGTAGACGTTGCCCGGGAACGGCGCAGCCGACGGGGCGGGCGTCGATGCGGAGGCAGCCGGGATGTTGTGGCCCTGACCCGACACGAGGTAGGCCCAAGTCGTCGGGCCCGGGATGCCGTCCGCGTCTCCCCCACTCCAGCCTTGCGCACGCTGGAAGGCGGCGACGGCCTGGCGGTCGGCGTCACCCCAGTGGGGGCCGGGACCGACGGTGTAGAAGCGTCCACCGCCCCGCTTGACGAGCATCTGGCCCAGCTGCGTGACGAACGCGTTGTTCGCGCCAGGGCCGAAGCGGTCGGCGCCCGGGTAGCCGCTGGAGCTGCCCGGGTTCGACGGCTGAGGCGTCGGGGCGGGCGCCGACCCCGGACCGGGGTTCGTCGGCTGCGGGACCTGGCCTGGGGCGGCCGGCACGGTGATGGTGTCGCCGGGGTGGATGACGTTTTCGTCCTTCACCTGCGGGTTAAGCCCGAGGATCACGGACAGCGCGACGCCGGCAGCAGCAGCAATTGCGCCCAGCGTCTGGCCGGCCCGGACGACGACGATCCGCGTGGAGGGCGTCGGGGTCGGCGTTGGAGCCGCCGAACCGTCGATCACCCACTTCGCTTCCACCGCGCGGCGCGGCCCCTGCGCGAAGTCGGGGTGTCCGTAGCCGTAGACGTAGGCGTCCCGGCGACGGCGCACCTTGCGGTAGACGCCGTCACCCTCCGCCGATCCGTTGTCGTTGGTGTTGCCTTCGACGGTGGTGATCGTGTTGTCGTCGTAGTCGATGACCAAACCCGTGTGCGAGCCACCGCCGGAGCCGAAGAAGACCTGTGCGCCCACGCTCGGAAACTCACTGAACCGGCCCTTGGCGCGGAACCACGCGACGGCGAACGAGCAGGACGCGGTGCGCGGGTAGACGTCTGCGTTACCGGACTTCAGCGCCAGCCAGGACACGAAGGTTGCGCACCAGGGCTCTCCGTCGTCCGACACCCACGCCTGGCCGGGGACTTCGGCCGCGTACTTTTCCCTGTTGTTCCAGCTGCCGTTGGGGTTCCGGCCTTCGTGGTATCCGACTTCCGGCAGTGCGACGGCGATGATCGCTGCGGGGGACGTCGACATGCGAACCCTCCTCAGGGCATAGAAAAAGCCCCGACGCCGAACGGCGGGGGCTGGAGATTCCGACGGGGCCTAGCTCAGTGCTTCGTACGACAGCTGGATGCGCAGGGAGCCACCGGGGGCCCATGCGAGCGAGCCGCTACCGCCCTGGCCTGTGCCTGCTCCGCCGGGTACGACCCAGCCCATGTCCCAGAGCCGGTACGCAAACACGGAGACCGTCAGACCCCCACGGTCGATGACAGCGATCAGGGTGTGCCAAGCCGACCCGGTGCCGTCGACATGGCGTCCCTGGCCCTGGCGGAACTGCATCAGGTCAGCGCTGTCCTGAGCGGGTACGGGAAGGGTGAAGCCAACGCCACCATCCCCAAGGCTGGAGTAAAGGCCACACACGATCTTGGCTTCCAGCTCAATCGTGGTTCCAGTCCGCCGGTAGCGGCCGGCGGATGTGCTCGTCCCGAGGGCACCGTTCGCGAAGTTCCAGTTCGGAGTCCAGGTGATCCACTGTCCTTGTGGGACGTAGGTCTGCCAGGTGGCCCCGTCGTAGACCACCTTCCGCTTTTCGGCCGTCAGCCAGGCCTCCATACCCGCCACCGGGCTGGGGATAGCAGCGGTCAGCGCAGCCGCGTCAGTAAACCGCATGTTCCCCCGGGGAGCCACCGCGTTGACGAGCGAACTCAGCGCGGACTCGGCGTTGGGTGCGTCACCCAACTTTGGGTAAGGGAGCCCCTGTTGGTAGGAGTCGGTTCCGGGCATTCATCCTCCTCAGGATCAGGTCAACGCGCCGACGACGAGCCAGGTCCCCGCCGCGTTGCGGGTGACCATGACCGTGTCGCCCACGACGGGGCTGGAGTAGCTGGAGAGCCGGCGCACGTCGGCAACGGGGCCGGTCGGTGTGGAGACGGAGACGACGCCGGTCCCGATGGCCGTCACGGTGGCGAGCATCCAGGCGGATCCGCGCTCCATGACGGCTCGCTCCGCGGCTCGCTGAATGGCATCGGCAAGGACGCTCATGGGGTGTCCGCCCTGCTTCCTCGAAGGGTGATGGAGAAGTCCCCTGCGACGTCCAGGGGGACGGAGAACGACTGCACGAGCACCCGCTCCGTGCGTCCGCCGGCGTACGTCAGCCGGAGACAATCCCCGGCCTCCAAGGCAGGATTGGGGAGGCTGGTCAACGCCGTCTCAACGTTGGGTGCGATTGCGTCCCGCAGCATCGACGCAGCAGCCGCGCTGCACTGCGCAATTGTCGTCAGTAGGCCAGAGCTGTAGAACCTGGGCACGCGTCCGTACGGGCCGCCCCACCGGGTCGGGCTCGCAGGGTCGGTGTCCTGAACCATGGCGGAGACCGGCGGAAGACCCGCGTACGCGCTCTCACCGGACGCAATCACGGCGTTGTAGACGCCGGCCCGGGAGAGCTTCCGGCTCGCGGCGACCAGGTTGCCCGTCGGTCCTGCCGCGATCGTCCATACCGGGCTCGCCGTCGCCAGGTTCGGGATGTCCGCGATGACGAACTGGCCGAGCACGTTGACGTAGCACTCCGCCTGCATGCTGGTCGCCAGGGCTGCGACGGCGTCCCACCGGTCGGCCTGTGCGTCCCACACGACGCGGGCGCAAGGCTGGTCACGGCCGGTCGAGTTGAGCACCACCGCGCCTGGCAGGGTTTCCTGAATCAGCGCTGTGATCGCTACGACCGTGGACGAGTAGCCCGACGTCGACCGAGGGGCCGTGAAGCGGTCGTCCTGGATGGCTGCCTCCAGGCTCTTGCCCGTTAGGGTGACCGGTCCCATGTCGACGTCCCCGCCCGGGTCATCCAGACGGAAGGTGCCGAGCGGGCACATCTCCCGTGTGCCGTCCGGAAATTGGATCCCGCGCGACACGGTGAGCTGCTGCCCGTAGACGGCCAGCGGGTCCGTCGCGGTCCACGGAAGGTACGACGAATCCGCGACCGTCAGCGAGAGGGAACGTCGGACCTTCGAGCCACGGTCCACCGTGACGGACCCGCCCACGATGGGGAGATCCGTCACGGTCGGGGTGCCTGCCAAGCTGCCGTCCACACGCACGACAACCTGATGCGGGGTAGAGAGGGCAGCGATGAACGCCGCGCTCACGGGGTACATTCAGCTGCCTCCAACTCCGGTGAGAACGTCCAACCAGGTGCGGGCACCGGCCAGGACGTCGGCCCAGGTGCTGTAGCCGTCGCGCACGGCCTGCCAGGTGCGACCGGCGGTGCCGACGAGGCCGCCGATTGGGCGGTCAACCTCCGTCAGCGCGAGCGTCCACTCACGGTCGGGCTGAGGCGCGTACCCGGACGGGCGCGCCTCGTCCACGTCGCCCACCTGGAGATAGGCGTCCGACTCGCCCCACGACGCCGGCCACTGCGCGAGAAGCGTGTGACCGGAGCTGAGGAGCCAGACGAGGGCCTGGCGCTCCGCATCCGTGGCCGTGCTTAGCACGACACTGCCGGTTCGGGACGCCCGAACGTCGGTGAGGATCACTGGTCGGGATCGGCCGCGGATCTCGTGGACGCCCTGGCGCGCGCCGCGCTTCCACTCGGGCATGGTGCTGACGGTGACCTTGACGTTTCGCGCCGGCAGTGCCGGGTCCTTCAGGACGACGGCCAGCGGGTCAGGGTGCACGAGAGTGAGCCAGTCGACGGTGTACGCCGCCCAGTCCGCTCCGGCCGGCGCCGTCCAGGCCTTCACGTAGTAGGCCACCGGCACCCCTAGGGGCGCTTCGTAGTCCTCCACCACGGCCGTGTCACCGGTGACTGTCTCCGCCGTCAGGTCACCGGAGTAGCCGCGGACTGGGGTCTGCGTGCCGTCCGGTGTCGTCCTCCAGAGTCCCCAGCGGTTCCGACCGTCCGTGGTGAGTCCCTGGACGTGCACGACTGCGCCGTAGCCGGCGGTTGACGGTTCCGCCCACGCTGCCAATCCGCCGGCCGCCAGGTACACGCGGTCGACGTACCAGACCTCTCCAGCCGTCGCGCCGCTCCGGACGATCGACGGACGGACCGAGACGGCCCCCGCCGGAGCCAGGTCTGAGGTGTAGCTCGCCGTCCAGGCCGACGCGGCGCCGGCAGTGATCCCGGAGGACGTCTGCCGGATCGTCTGCCCGCCCGCGTTCAGCCAGTCCAGGCGGACGGTATACGGGAGCCCGTCGACCGGAGGCCTCACGAACGGGCGGAAGCGGTAGGCCTGACCGGCAGTGACCGGTACGGGCGTTGCGAGCGACACCACGGCGTCCGCGGTGCCGGTGCAGGTGAGCGCCAGGGAGAGAACGCCCTCTGCAGCCTGCGCGCTGCTGGCTGTAATCGTCCCGCCGCCCGATGCTGTCCACGGGCCTACGCCGCCCTCCATGGAGTAGGCGGAGTAAGGAAGCAGGTTCCCGGCTTCGTTGCCGGCCGCTATCTGGATGCCCATCTGGTCGCACAGCCACGTCTGCCCGGCGGCCGTCGCTTGCGGACGCAGGACGAGCCGCGCCTTCACTGCGCCGGCCGGAGCCTGGCCCGTCACGGCGACTCGCGTCCAGGTGCCGGCTGGGAGGTCGCTCCAGGTGGACGAGCTGGTCACACCTAGGTAGGTGTCGCTCGCGTCGTGCCATCGCAGGTCGATGGCGAAGGGGACGCCCGCCGTCCCGGGTTGCACAGAGGCGTACCCGACGTAGTCCGTGCCGGGTGTCGTCGTCACGGACGACGCCCCGCCGCACTGAGTGTTGCCGGCCAGGGTGGACGTCAGCAGCAGACTCCATGCACCCTCTACGGCTGCCGTGGAGCTGCGTCCGACCGTCAGCCCGTACCAGGCGCCCCACGCGGAGGCGTCCTGCTCGACAGACTGAGCGGCGTACCCGAGCAGGTTTCCCGCGAGCAGCGGCACCGGCCCGAGCGCGACGGAGTCGATCAGTGCCGCCTGTCCGGCGGTCAGCCCCGTGATGTTGAACCCGACAATCGCGTAGGTCGCGCCGGCTGGGGCGGTGGCGACCAGGATCGGGGGCGGCGTCTGAAACGCTGTCGTGCTCGTCAGCGTCGTGTTCGGCGACGTCGAGTACGACAGCGGGGAGCCGCCGCTCGCGACGTTGTACCACCCGATGAAGGCATTCACGGCCCGGCCCGTCGCTGCCGCCTCCAGCGCCGGGTAGCCGTACGCGGTGTAGACCTGGCCGGCCGTCACCGCAACCCGGGTCACCGTCGTCGCAGAGACGGTTCCGGCAGCCGTCGCCGTCAACTTCAGGGACGCGGAGCCGGTGAAGCCCCGCGTCCCCAGCGCCAGCGTGGTGTTCGTCCCCGCGGCCCACCCGGAGGTGCTGCTCTCGATGTCGGAGACCGACGCCGCGAGGAGATTCGTACTGACGCTCACTAGATCCGCCTCCCAGTCGTCAGGGCCATAGCTGTTGCTGTCTCCGCGCGGTCGACCTCCACGCGGACAATGTCCGTGATCTCGCGATCGCCGACGTAGACCCGGGCGTTGACCGTGACGTCCCCGGAGTCGTGGAGACCGCCGCGCTTAATGGCGTCCCACTGGCCAGTGGTGAACACCGGTTCCGGCGATCCGGTGTGGTTGTAGACGAGGCTCGTCCCCACCGGCAGATAGCCGCCGGAGTCGTAGCCGCCGGGACGGTTCAGCGCAGCCAGCGAGCCGTAGCGGTGGATCGCGTAGTTCAGGCCGGCGTAGATGTTCGCCAGGGGGTCGGTCGAGGTCCCGTACGAGAACGGGCCCGTCCCGGCGAACGGACCGGCATAAGCACGGAAAGTGGGGCCGATGACCTGCATCAGGCCGACGGACGGAGTTCCGGCAGCCGCGTTCGAGTCCCAGTTGTTGACGATCGTCGGGTTACCGCCGGATTCTTGGTTCATCCGTCGCAGGACGGTGTCCAGCCATGAATCCGGCTGCCCCAGCATGGTCAGTGCCTGGAGGACCGTCGGCGCCCACTGCTGGACGCCGGATCCGCCATTTCCGGCGGCCTGACTTCCGCCTCCGCCGCCCCCGCCAGTGACGAAGCTGACGATCTTGTCCTTGAGTCCGGTAATCAGTTTCTCGGGGATGCCGATCACAGCCTTACCGAGAGGCGAATCGGTCACCTGCGAGAAGAGATCCCGAACGGGCTTCGTCAGCTTTTCCCAGATCTTCGACGGGTGCACCAGAAGATCCGCCCCGTCCTTTGCTGCGTCCCAGACGTCCGAGGCGAAACCCTTGACCTTGCCCACGATCGAACCGAGAATTCCGCCATCCGCCATGAGCTGAGTTCCGGCGGCAGCGTGCAACGCGAGGGCTCGCTTCCGGTATCGCGGGTCCGTCGGGATGACGTATTCCGGGTAGGCTGGGTTTCCTTCGCCGACAATCGCCGTGGGGCGGTTAACGACCATCGGAACGGCCTCGCCCCAGCCGGGGCCGACAGTTCCACCGGCCGCCAGAAGTTTCGGAGCATCGGGCAGCTTGGGGAGGTGGACGAAGTCGGCGACCTTGTCCCAAACGGCCTTGATGCCGTCGGTGTATACGCTCTGAATCACGAAATTGACGGGCTTTTTTGTGATGTCAACGATCTGACCCCACACCTTCGAGATGGCTTCCTGAGCCTTTCCGAAGGCGTCCGCGACCGGCCCCAGGGCTCCCTTTATCGCCTCGAACGCCGGTTGCAGCGCATGGTCCCACAGCCAACTCGCCCCGCCGCCGATGGCATCAAGAGACGGCTTGATCGCATTGCGCCAGAGCCACGTAGCACCCGCGCCTATGCTCTCGAACGTCGGCTGAATAAACGACCGCCAGAGCCAAACCGCCGCGTCGCCGAATTTCTTGAAACCCGTCATCGCGGCGTCAATGAGCGGAGAAAGCCCCTCCCGCCACAGCCAACTCGCGCCAGCCGAGATCCCGTCGATGGTGGGTTTGAAGCAATCCGTCCACAGCCACATGGCGATCGCGCCGAGCAGCTGCACTGCCAGCATGATCGGCACAATGACTGCCGTCACAACGATGGCAAAGAGAATCCGCGCCGCTTCCCAGATGAAGTTGAACGCTGGGCTGATCGCGTTTTCCCAAAGCCACATAGCAGCAGCTCCGACGACCTGAAGGCCGTACGTGATTCCGTCGAATGTGGGACGAAGGACCGAATTCCAGGCGAATAGCGCCGCCTCCTGTATGGCGTGCCAAGTAGCGAGCACCGCCTCACGAAACCAGGTCCAGTGGTTGTACGCGTAGATAACACCGGCCACCAGCGCGGACACCACGAGAACGATCGCCATGATGATGGGGACGATTCCCGTCATCTGCATAGCCGTCGCAAGTGCGCCGGTCTCGGCGGTGGCTATGCCCGTCACGACGTTGTAGGCCGCCATTCCGGCTGCCGCGCCGAAAGCGATTAGCCGGGCCACCTTGAACGCAGCGATCCCGAGCCAAATTGCCTGGACGAGGCCGGGGTAATCCGTGGCCAGCTTCGCCACGACACCGGACAGCCACTTCAGACCGTCGAGCACCGGCCCCGACAGCGGAGCGAGTGCCTCGCCGATCGCGAAGAACGCGTCCGCGACATTGCGCAGAATCTCTGCGATCTGCGGCCCCGTGCGCGCGGCATAGTCGAGGAACTTCTCAAACTCGGGGCTGCCCTTAAGGCTGCTGCCCCACGAGGCGAACTTGCCGGATGCGCCAGTCATCCGCGCAGTGATGCCGTCGATGTGCGGCAGGAAGGCGTCTATAACGCCAGCCATCCCCTTGACGACGTTGCCGAACGTGACGCCGAGCCCAACGATCGCCGGCTCGGCAGACGCGTCGATGTCCCGCTTGAAACCCTGCCAGAACGGCGTCTTCAGCTGCGCCGACGCCTTGTCCTCCAGCAGCCCGATAGCCCGCGCTGCCGCCAGGACGAGCGGGGTCAGCCCGGGAATCGCCGCCTTCGCTCCGTTGACACCTCGCGTGAAAAGCGGGAGGACGTCAGGCGCCACGCTGTCGGCCCACTCCGTGAAGGCCTTGCTTAGCCCGTGCGGTCCCGCAACGGCGTCGTACAGCGCCCGCGCTGACGGCGACATCTTGTCTAGCATCCGCTGGTACTTGTCGGCCGCTGACGTCGCGGTGCCGGCCGTCGTGGCACTCGACAGCATCGCCTGCCGCACGCCGCGCTGAGCACTCGCGATCGAATCCGCCGCCGACTGCGCCGCCTGCGCGGCAGAGCGCTGCGCCTCCGCAACACGCTCCTGAGCGTCCGCAACCGAACGCGCGGAGCTGGCAGCCGTCTTCGCAGCAGCCGCCTGCGCATCCGCGACAGCCTGTGCAGCATCCGCCGTGCCGCGCTGCGCCTTCGTCAGACGGTCCTGCGCGGAGACGACGACCTGAGCACCGTCGACACCGGCCGCGCTAGCCGCCTTCGCCTCCGCTTGCAGCCGCGTGTAGGAGGTTCGCTGGTCGTTCGCGTTCTGGACCGCACGGTCATAGGCAAGCTGTGCTTGCGCGAGTTGCTCACGCGTCGCAAGCTCGCCCAGCTCCTTGACGGCCTGCAGTTCCTGATGCGCCTTGGTGACGCGGAGCGTCGCCTCCCGCTCGTCCAACGCACCGTTGGCGAGGCGCGATTGGTAGTCCTCCAGCTGTTGCGCTGCCGTCTTTCGCGCGCTGGTCAGCTCCTGTTGCGCCTGCTGCTCAGTGCGTTGCGCATCCGCGAGAGTCCGCTCCGCGTCCTGCACCTTGCGGGCAGCGGCGGCCTGCTCGTCGGCCGCGCGGGCGACGGCGTCCACGACGCCCTGTTCTGCGCGCGCGATCTGGCGAGCAGCGTTCTCTGTCTGCTGTGCAGCGCTCCGCCGTGCGGACGCGAGTGACTGCTGTGCACCCGCAAGCGACAGCGCGTGCTGCTGCGCGGTGACATCTGCGTTCGCACTGGAGCGGGTCGCGTTGGCGGCCTCGTCTTCAGCGGCCTTGCGTGCCTGCATCGCCTCGGTGATGCCGCGGATCGCGGGAAGGGCTGCCAGGCCGAGCGCGCCCGCACCCGCGCCGGCGGCGACGAATGCAGCCGCAAGCCCGCCGACTCCCGCCGCCAAGACGGGGATTGCCGGGATCGCAGCGAGTGCAGCGATCTGGATCGCGAGCACCGTGACAGCGGAGGCTGCCCCGGCGGTGTCGATGTGGATCTCGGCCTTTTGAGCGTCCAGTGCTGCCACTGTGGCCGAGACAACAGCTAGTTCAGCCTCAGCACGCGCAGCGTCGGCCCTGATGTCGATACGGGCGGGGCTGGCGCTCAGCTCCGTAAGCTGGGCTCGCAGCCGGGCGATAGCCGCGACGGCGTCGGCGTCGGTGAAGTGCGCGTCCGTCGCCAGGCGCTCCGGGATCGCAACCATCTCGGCGCGCAGTCGCGCGAGCCGAACCTCCGCCTCGTCGGTGGAGACCTCCACGTCCACGACGGGAAGCCCCTCCGTCGCGCTGCGGATCTGGGCAATCAGCTGCTCACGGAACCGGCCGGGCCGGACCTGGACCTCGTGAGGATCGCGGGTGACCGCGTCAATCTCGGCCTGAATCTCAGCCAGTGCGGCCCGGGCGGTTGCGGCGTCGATGCGCACCGTCGGGTTCGGGTGCTGGGCGCCGAGTCGGCGCAGCTGGGCGTCCAGCTCCTCCACGCGGGCGGCAGCGGTAGCGGCGTCGATGTCGATGCCGATCCGTTTGCCGGAGAGCTGTTCCAACTTGGCCCGGACCCGGGCGAGATCAGCGTCCAGGCCGGTATCTGTGGCGCGCACGTCTAGCTTGGGCAGGGACCGAAACGCCGCTTCCAGGCGGCCCTTAACCGACCGCGCGAAAGCACCGCCCGTCTCCTCGCCCGACCGAGCGGCGGAGGCAGTAGCCCTGCGCCCGCCGGCCTGGACGGCGTCGGGGAGCGCGTCGGAGATGCGGCGTTGCATCGCAGCCGCGATCTCGTCGCCGAGCACCCGCCCAACGCCCTGACCGGCCCCAGCCAGCCCGGACCGGAGGCTCTCGCCCATCCGGTCGCCGAGCGTCCGCCCAGCCTCCAGGCCGACCCTGTCAGCGATCGGGAGAACGGCGTCCTTCAGCTTCCGGTGGAACGTCGGTAGGACGGGGACGATGTCGACGCCGGCACTGCCGACGATGTCCAGCTCTGCCATCACGCCTCCCGGGGCGGCTCAGTTCTCAGCCGCGGGTCCAGCGCGCGGCGTTGCTCGTCCGACAGGCGTCGGGAGGTGGGGCTCTTCGGCGGGATGCCAGGGCGCGGCGTCGGGTCGGGCATCTGCGGCTTCCCTCCGGCAGCTGCGACGGCGACGGCCGTCTGCGCGCGGATCGCGTCCAGGATGCTGGCGAGCAGCAGCTCAGCGCCGCTCCACGCGGCCAGGTCCGGGCGGGCGCCCTGCGACAGTCGCTCGCGCTCGTCATCCGTCAGCGCGTTGCGCATCTCCGTCTTCGTCGCCGAGTCGGGCGGCAGGTGCTCGACCAGGACACGGAGCCGGCGCAGTGAGAGCGTGCCCCGGTAGACGTCCAGTAGGTCGATGCCGCGCCAGGCGAGATCCGCCTCTAGCGCTTCCGCGTGGTCCTGGAGGACTTGGAGGGTGCCCCAGACTTTCCCGGGGCCTCCCCGGCCGCCTCCATGGCGCGGCTGGTGAATGCCCCCAGCTCGTCCATGGTGGCGTCGATCTCCACGAAGGTGGCGACGTCGTCCGGGTGCAGCGCGAGGACAGCCCACGCGTCGAAGTCGGCGACACGCAGGGCACGCAGGAAGCTTGGCCGCCACCGGCCGACGGGCAGCACGCGCAGGGTCTCGCCGTCCAGCTCCACGGCGACGTAGTCGGCCGTCGCCTCGATCTCCTGAGCGGTGGCGGGGGTGATGTCAGTCATGGTTCTCCTCGGGTACTCATGGGATGGGATGTCCACCGTGGGTCGACCCACGGTGGACAACTGACTACACGTCAGGCGAAGAAGCCCGAGACGTCGATGCCGCCGTAGTCGATCGTCCGGTGGACGGCCGGCGAGTTGTTGGCGCCCTTGTAGAACGTGGCGGTCATCTCCACCGCCCACACGTCATCAGTCTGGGGCTGCTCGTCGCCGCGCTCGGTGATCTGCCCGGCCGGCATGTAGAGCCGGACCCGCTTCGAGCCGTCGATGGTGTCGAGGATCCACGCGTAGCGAAGATTGTTCGGCTTGTCCGGCAGATCGTACGAGGCGATCCCGTCGGTCGGCTGGAGGGTGGAGATCGGGACGTTGTCGTACAGCGCCCTGATCATCGGGTTCAGCGCTTCCTGATACGTGATCTTGACGGTCTTGGTGCTGCGGGTCATCAGGGTGCGGATCGGCTCCAGCGAGCCGGCAGCGGTGATGTCCTTCTTCTCGTCGCTGATCTGGAACGTACCGCCGGCGGTCGTGATCCAGCCCAGGCACTTCCAGGCGCCGGACGGCGCGGCGAACCCGGTCGGCGACGCGGTGTCACGCGGCGCCAGGTACGCCAGGTAGTCGGTTGCGCCGAACGTCAGATCGGCATTGCGGGTGTCACTCACGAACCCTCCCGGGGCATGCGTGAGGGCCGCAGCGCATAACTGCGGTCCTGTGTAGGTCAGTTGGTCAGTAGGCCGCCGGGTGGAGGGTGACAGTTACCGTCAGCCCAACTCGCCGAAGTGCGGGGTTGTCGTACGGTCGACGGGACGGCACTGCGTCCACCCGGGTGTCGCTCACGACTGCCCCCGGCGACGCGGGTCCGCGCCATCCCGTCAGCGCGCGCGTGATGCGCAGCGCGAGCGTCCGAGCGGCGGCGTAGTCGGCCGCATACACGTCCAGGTCGATCCGCGGTCGACCGCCGAAGCGGTCTGCCGGCCCGCCGACGGTCGCAATTTGTACGACGGGGAGCACCGTCTCCACGGTCGGTGGCAGCTCAGTGCACGTCCGGACGGCGAAGGTGTCGTGGAGCCAGCGAGCGAGCACGGCCTCCGCGTCCACCGGCTCAGCCATCGTTCACCCGCGCGCCGTCGATGGCGGTCCTCAGGACGGCGTAGCGCTGCACCTTGCCGTTGCCGTACTCCACGGCGCGGGCGTGGTCGGAGACGTTTACGAGCCGGCTCCCGGCACGCATCCGGCTCTTTCCGCGGTACGGCACGTTTTTCACGATCGGCTCTACCTTGAAGGACTCTCGGTACTGGCCCGGATGCGGATCCGCCGCCGGGTCGCCGACTGGCGAGAGGAACTGTGCGATGCGTTTCATCCGCTCTGCCGCTTCCGCGGTCGCCTGCTGCACGCCGGGCCTGCGGAGCAGGTTGCCGATGCCGTTGTAGCGGCCGGTGTAGGTGCTGCGGTACGTCGCCATCAGCCGCTCACCTGCTTCAGGTGGGCGGTCACATGGGCGAGAGGGCCGGGGTACGGCGACGGTTCCCCGTGCACCTCGTACACGGTGCCGTCGTGGCGGACACGGTCCGTCGGCCGGAGGTCGGTGCCCGCCGGCGCGAACAGTACGCGGACCACGGTCACCTGATCACGCGCCTCGATCAGCTCCACTGACGCCGCTGTCTGCCCTCCGGGAGGCAGGACGGCGCAACCTGTGATGTCGGCCTCCACTGCCGGCCCCGGGACGTCGTTGCCGTACGGGTCCTGTGTCGGTGGGCCGGGTCGGAGCCGGGTGACAGTCTCGGTGGCGTACAGCATGCGTCGTCCTCCCTAGTTGTAGAGGTACCGCCGAGCCGGCTCGTCCGGCCCGATGTCCAGGGAGGACGCGCCACCCGCCAGACCAACCGCCCGGCGTACCCGCCGGACTTCCTGTGCCGTGAGCACGGCGCCCGTCAGCGCGTCCGTGTAGGACTCGGAGACTGCGCCGGCTGTCGCCGACCGGAGCCCGCCCGGGTTCGTCAGGGAGCGGGCTGCTACCGCGAGTGCCACGGACCGGATGCCCGGCTGAGGCGGGTCGGTGAGCCTGCCCGCCGTCTCCCCCGTGATGGCGTCCGCGGTGAGCATGTGGGCAGTGTCGTACTGCTCGGTGGTCACCGGGCGCTGGAGGAACGCGGCTAGCTCAGCCTGACTGAACAGGGTCGGCATCGGTCGCCTTCCGTCGGGTTGACCGGCGCGCAGGCGGAGCCGTCTCCGTCGGAGTGCTCGGAGGCTCCGCCCACGCCGCCGGGTTGGTGATGCGCTGCGCGGCCCACTCCGGTACCTCGTCGTCGGGCCCGAAGACGTGCACGACGCCGCGCTCATCCCGCAGATGGACGTTCGTTGCGAGCCGCGCCATGTCAGGCCGCCACGACGGTTGCGGTCATGGTGACGTCGGGGTTGCCGATGATCGGCAGCACGATGGCCGTCGCCCGGGTCCACAGGGTCTGGGGATCCTCCGAGTAGTACGCACCGACCGCTACACCGGCCTCGTCACCGGCCAGACCGTAACGGGGGTCGGCGGACTCGATCGGAGCGCCCCAGAGGGTCTCGCCGATCTTGACGTTCGCCGGCGGCAGGAGCGCGACCTTGTTCGCCGGGGTGACTCGCGTCGAGACGCCGGCGACGCTCACCTGAGCGTCGTAGAGGATCGGCGTTGGCAGGCCAGCCGCGCTCATAGCGTCCATGAGCTGGGTCGGCGTCAGGGTGGGAAGCTGGTCGCTCGTCTTCCCGCTGTTCGGCCAGATGAGGTTGCGCATCTGGTCGTTGCGACGCAGGAAGTTGAAGATCCTGCGCGGCATGAGCATCCGCTCCGGCAGGAAGCCGTTCAGGGCGAGGTAGTACTCCATCCACGCGTCGATGTCGTCGGACACAGTTGCGGTCGGCTCGTCCCAAGTCTTCGCCGGGGCGACGGAGTTACCCGGACGACGGCCGAAGTCCACGCCGCCCTGAACACCGTTCTCATTCAGGGCGATGGAGGCGTTGAAGATCGCTTCACCGCGAGCCAGCTCCACACGGGCCGCGATGCCCTGCGCCAGGCGCTCCGCGTCCGTCTCCAGCGCCGAGCGGAGTTCCTCGCCCTCCGACGCCAGGTTCCGCCGCTTGATTCGCTCGTACTCCCCGAGCGGCAGCTTCCGCGAGATCGGAGGCAGCTCGCCATAGACCCGAGCGCCGCCCTCGCGGATACCGATGTCGGACTCCGCGTCGAAGTTGCGGTAAACCGCCGCGTCCACGAGGTTACCGCCGCCCCGAGTGAACCGGTAGCTGAGATCGTTCACCGTGTTGTCGGGCAGGAACTGGTGTAGCGCGAACTGGTTGACCTGGTAGTCGCGCAGGGCGGCACGGGCGTAGCCGGTCAGCTCCGCCGGGGTCGCATACTCGTCAATGAGCTGCATGCGTCACGTCCTCTCAGACGGTGTAGATGCGGGCCGAAACGTCGGCCTGGCCGTTGGCGTCCAGCGGGACGGGCAGCCTGTTCAGGCGGATGAAGCCGTGGAGCAGCATGGAGCCGCCCACCTGCGTGGAGACTCGGCCGCGCTGGTCGACCACGCCGACGCCCGTGAACAGGAGCCCGACGCAGGTCTGACGGCCGTCGGTGGCGGTGTCGTCGTACGGGCCGTAGAGCCCGCTCGCAGTGATCTTGCCGAGCGGGATACCCGACTTCAGGTAGCCGTCCGGGTAGTGGGTCGCCTGCGTGAACTTCGAGACGTCCAGGCTGACGGAGCGCGGCGCGTCGGTGCCGTGCTCGCTGCCCAGCCAGTCGCGCCGGTCCTGGCTGAAGTTGATCGACTTCAGGGACAGATCCATGTGTGTGTTCCCTCCGTGGGGTGTTAGCTCTTGCCGTGCCGGGCCGCGTAACGGGCAGCCCCGGCGGACACCGTCTTCGCGCCCATGCCGGCGTCGGAGCCGGTGCCGAGCGGTGGTCGACGGCTCTGGTCGCCTCCGCCGAACGCAGTCCTCAGAGCGTCCGCGTCGGCCTCCAGCTCCTCCCGGGTACTGCCCCGAAGTCGCTCGGCCTGCGCGGGGGTCAGCCCCTTCGTGCTGGCCACCTCCAGCAGCAGCGCGCGGCGGGTGGCGTTCTCCGCGTCTGCCCGGGCCTGCGCGGCAGCCTGTTCGGCCGCTTCCTTCTCCGCCTGGAGCCGCTGGGTCTCGGTCATCTCCGACTGCCTCCGGGTGGCCAGTTCGGCGGCGTCGGCGCGGAGCTGGGCCAGCTCCTCCGTAGTCGGGGCGGCGTTCGCGCGCTGCTCGTGCTTGCGCGCGTGGTGCTTCCAGTAGGCCGCCTGGTGCTCGTGGCTCATCTCGGCGACCGGGGTCGACTCCGGGAAGCCGTTCGGGCCAACCGGGTTACCACCGCCCCCACCGCCGGCCGTCGGGTCGTCGTCGTAGAGGGTCCAAGGCTGGGCCGTCACAAGCGAGTGGATCGCGGAGCGGTTCAGAGCGCGTCGGCGCATGGTGGTAACTCCCCTGTCGGGATGGATGGTTGGTGCCCATGGCGGGCTCAGGTCGAGGGGCGGAGGTCGTTCGGGCCGGTGAAGTTCTGGCCACGGAAGCCGAGTACGGGCCCGATCTCGCCGTGATCGTGCTGGATGATGATCTGGCGGTAGTCGACGGTGCGGGCGTCACGGGCGGACTGCCCTACCGCTTCCTCTACCGCCTTATGGATGGCCTCTAGCCGGGCCTCGTCCACCACCTGTCCCGGGTCGTAGTCGGCGCGAACGGTACGCACTCCGCAGTCACAGCCAGGGTGGATCGGGAGGAGATCCTCTTTCGAGTACCGCTGTGTGCTCGCGATCATGCACAGCGCACAGTCGTGCTCTCCTCGCAGCTCACGGACGTAGTACGTCACGCGCGGCTGCTGGTCCAGGACGAGCTTTACCGAATGAGTCCGGGCCAACTGTAGATCCGTCTTCGCCAGGATCTCCAGGCGGTCGGCTCCGCGCTGCTGGGCGACGTCGAAGGGCTCGCCGTCGGCCAGGGCTTTCCACGTGACCTTGAAGGGCCGGCGGTAGACGTCAGCGGGGTCGGTCCCGTTCCGGACGGCTGCCCCCGACACCTCGTTCGGGTCGAGTTGAATCCGCGGTGAAGCGGCGCCCGTAACCTCCCGGTGCATCTGCTCCAGGTAGCCGGCCGTCAGGGACGCGATCGTCCGCTGTCCGGCCTGGACTACGGGGAGCGCTGAGCGCTGAAAGCGGCTGACATCGGCGTCCCGCCAGGACCCGAGTCCCTGCCACGACCGACTGAGACGGGCGAGCACGCTCGTCCACGTCGCCGACACCTGCGCGTTGTACCGCGCCTCGGGGTCAGGCTGCCTGCGGGAGGCCGGTGTCACGCCCGATCACCGCCCGCGGATCCTGCGGTTGCGGAGGTGTGCGGAGCGGCGTCACGTTCGACGACTCCGGGGCCATCATCGCGTCCTGCGCCCGGTCGACCTCCATGCGGTCAATCTGCGCCGGCGTGTAGCCGAGATCCTCCATCCGCTGACGCCACGGGACGCCGGCCGCCTCCTTCTTCACGGCAGCGTCGGCCAGTTCGGACACGGTCCGCGACTCGCAGTCCATCCAGATGGTCTCTGCGGACGCCTCGTCGGCGCGCGGGTCGTCAAGGATCCGGAAGCACAGCCGCATAGCGGATTCCCAGCTCTCGCCGAACTCGCGCTGCTTCGCGCGAACGCGGGACACGAGCCCGGTTTCCGCTGCCTTCAGAGCATCGCCGGAGACGTTGACGACCTGGCCCAAGAGGTAATGGGGTGGCGTCTTACTGATAGCTGCCAGATCCTGAACCGCCGCCCCCACAGCCGCCACGTACGGCCGCAGGTCCGTGGCCTGGAACTCCCCGAAGTTCACGTCCGGGGACTCCGTAGTCCAGAGGGTTCGGATGTCCAGCTTGAAGGGGCTGATCTTCTCCCCCGTCACCGGATCCTCGTCCACCTCCAGACCAGCTGCATACCGTTGGCGGAAGGCACCGTAACGGCCGGCAGCCATGAGCTGGATGACGCCAGTGTTGATCCGGTTCTGAATGCTGAGAACGTCCTCGTGCTCCGCGTAGCCCGTCGGCCGGCGGTTCCGCCGGTTGACGAACGGCACGACCGGCACGACGCCCAAGTGGTTCGGCTCCACGCTGGGTTCGCCACTGGGCAGGGTGAGGAAGTCCCAACCGTCCAGGCGGCTCATGCCCTCCGGGAACGTCACGTCGGCGACGGGCGACACCATGTCCACGATGTCCGTCCGCGTCCACAGGGTTGCCCGCGTCTGGCCTGTCCAGTCGTCGCGGTACAGGTAGAGGGCCGCGCGGATGGCTCGCGGGTCATGCGGGTCGTAGGCTACCGCCACCTGGCGGGCCGACTTGTGGAGCATCCGGGGCAGACCGTCCGGGCCCTTCTCCACGATGACAAACGACCGTCGCTGAGACAGGGCTCCGTAGTGGACTAGCTCCGACTCGGCGTCCATCCCGCACTGCTGCCAGATCCGGTTAGCGTCCGCGTCGGCTCCACTGGAATCGCCGAAACGGAATCCCGTCACGCCCAGACGCTCGGCCGGCGAGTCGATGACCAACGCCATCCAGTTGGTTCGGGCGTCCCGCATCCATTCCTGCGCCTCCGCCGGATCCACCCCGGGAACCGACGGAAGAGGCGCGAACCCCTCCGCGTAAGCGCGAAGCGTGTCCAGCCCCGGAACCCGCTCTACTCGGCCTGGACCGCGGGGCTCTGTGTGGTCGTACCGCTCGCTGAGCAGTCGGGCGCCGAGCCTCGCCAGCCACCAGCCGGGAGATTCGGGCACCGTGATATCGAGTGTCACCGCACTCTCCCTTCCTAGAACGCAACGAGACGGGACGACCGCTTAGGCCGCTTGGTAATTCCGAGCGCGACGGCGTCGGCCCGGCATTCGTACGCGAGAACAGCCGCCATTGCGGCGTCAATCTTCTTCGGCGACTTCGCATGCTCTTTCCCGATGCCGAGCGCGTTCCGGCCCATCAGCCGGCGGCGCGCGTTCAGCACGTGCCGGGTAAGCGTCGCCCCGAGGCGAAGCGCCTCGTTTCCCTCCGCGTCGTCGGTGTTCAGCGCTGCTGCGAACGAGAGTCCGCGGTCCTCCACGGCCTCCCGAAATCGGTTAAGCGCCTGCTCCATGGCAGTTGGACGATTGGTCCACCACTCGACCGGGCGGGCCTGCGTGGCACGCACGCGGAGACTGTCGCCGTGGTCGCGGGTCCAGGCGTCTACGTAGTCCTGCCAGTGAGGCGGATCCGCGTACATCCCGCAGACCTCGTAGCGCTCGAACGCCCGATGTACGGCCGCGTCAACCTCGTCGCGCGGCACCTGCCAGCCTTCACCCTCGGGCCCTTCAGGCTTCTCCCAGACGCCGAGCACCTGGAGGTGCCCGTCCCAGACGCGGGCAGCACACAGCGAAGTGGCGTCGTCCCGGATACTGCCGTCAAAACCGAGCGTGATCAGGTCCCCGTCCGCCAGGGCCTCCGCCTTCCGGCAGGCAGCCCACGCGTCGGGATCCATCCAGGCATCGGAGGCAACGGTCCGGGAGTTGAGAAAGTAGCGCCGGCCATCCGCGCTGTCATTTCTCGTGTCGTAGAAATCGTCAACGAGCGAATCCAGGTCAATCCACTCCATCGCGTCGCCATAGGCGTCAATGAGAGCGGCCCGGAGGGCGTCCTCGTTCTTCAAGTCCTTGCACTCGCCGTACCGGTGGTCGTACAGAAGTCGCGATCGACCGCGCTTCTTCCGACCCTCGCGGATGGCCTCCGCTTCCTCGTACGTGCGCTCAGCTACCGAGTCCTGCCCGGGGGCGAACATGGTCGTGGTTTCGAGATACCACGTCTGTGCGCCCTTTTTCCTTTTCCGGAGGTTACGCGTAACTGTCGCGTACATCCGCCGAAGTTCGGGGGTGTTGTAGAGGTGGGTCTCGTCAAAACAGACCCACGTCTCCTTACCGCCGTCCTTGGAACTGGACGACGCGGTAGACGGCATGATCTCCCCGCCGTCGGGGAGGATGATGCGGGTGATCCCGACGTCAACGCCGGGAATATGACTGAGCGGCGACGCCTCATCGGTCAGGTTGAAGTGGATCGTGTCAAAGACGTTGCCCGTCTGCCCTTCCTCCGTCGCCATGATGCGGAGGTAGGGGACCTTGACCGGCTGCCCCATCGGCTCGCCGGCCTCGTAGACGTAGGCGAAGCCGAGACCCCACGGGTCCTCATAGACCTCTCCGCCCTCCGCCCAACCCATGAAGCGGGCGGGGCCGAAAGCCTCGAAAAGGCCGATGCGGGCGCCCAACCCGCTCTTATCGCAGCCCTTTGGGCGGCTGAAGAACGCGGAGTCGTAGAGAAGCCTGCCGGCGCCGTCAACGGCGTAGCAGTCGGCGACGAACGAGCTGTACTCGTCGCCGTGACGAACGGGCTCGCCCTGGACGTCGCCAGGGCCGTGACGAACGAAGAACTCCATCCACGCGAGCGCCATCCACCCGAGGGAGGCGCTGCGATCGTGACCGGGGGCGCGCACGACTGCGCGCGGCACGGTCCTCCTAGGCTGTCAGGCGGGATCGGCGAGACGCGATGTCGGTCACGCCGGCCGGGGTCGTCGGGGTCGCAGCCGGACGGCTACCGGGAACGTCAACTTGGATCTTCAAGCGCGCCCTGTCCTCCGGGGTCGCGCCGAACTTCGCTGCGCGCAGGCGGACTTCGGACGCGAACTCCCACCGGCCCTTCGCCCACATCGTGTGGTGCATCAGGGCCGTGTCGATCAGGAACAGCCAGTCCGTCGCGGTGAACGTCTGCGCCTGTGCCGACGTCCGCCACGACTCCCACCACAGCTTCGTCATGGGGTGCCAGTCGACCGGCTCTCCGTCGTCCTCGCCGAGCACGCCCGCCGGCAGCTCCGGGCCACGAAGTTCGTCGTCCGGCTCCAGGGTCACGAGCGGGGCCGCATCGGTGTTCCGCCGGCGGCGCTTCGCCGGGTCCTTCGGGGCGGGTCCACGACCGGCCATCTTCACCTCCTCAGGTACTCGACCAGCAGAGTTGCGCATGACGGCGCATCATGTAGGATGTCAGGCAGAAAAGTACATCTGCCGATCACGGCGGAGCGCACGGCCGTTGAATCCGATGGACGGCCAAGCGTGTGTACAGATTGGCCTTCTGGGAATCAAGTCAGGGCTACCTGACTAACAGCTCCACCACCAGAGAACGCAGCTCTTCCGATAGCTCTGCTTCCAGGGCCGGACGGGAGACATCGGGGGCGCTCTCGGTTTTGATCACTCATCGAGTGGTCAGGCCGAGCATGCCCTATCGCAGCCTGACCACCCCTGACGGGAAGTTGGAAGGCTGTTGGAAACCGTGGGCTGGGCTGCGACCATCGTCGGCTTCATCGGCGGGTGCGTTTGGGTCATCGGGCAAGCGCTCGACTCGATCCCCACGCTGGCGACGAAAGCGATCAAGGCTGTTCGCGCGCTCCGCCGCCTTCGGCAGGAGATCGGCGGCAGCTCCGACGCCGCGCTCACCGAGGGCGAATCAGGCGGAACCGGAGACCAGGCAATCCACAAGACCCTCCAAGCCTCCGAGCCGTGACGGGCAGTCGCCATGCCGGCGGCCTGTCACGGTGATGTAGCGGCCGGTGCCGTAGACCTCCACGGCCGTGCCGTCAGGGCGGCGGATGCGGCGTCCCTGGCGAACGTCCGCTCGGCCCCAGATGTGCAGCCCGATGCCGGACGGGGACACCTCTACGTAGGTGGTGCCCGCGCCTGCCACGATGGGCGTCGCCCACGGCTCCAGCGAGCCGTCCGGGCGGATGCAGTGGTCCAAGTCGATGCACACGACGTCGTCGGCGCTGCTCAGCACGAAGCCGAGCCCAGCGCCGGCCGTCGAAGCGGCAGCGTCGGCGTGAGTGCTCCACGTCGCGGGGTCGGTGCTACTCGCGGCCTTGCCGGTCGTCGTTAGCGGGACCTTCGCGGAGCTGTGTCGGACCCACCTGGCGCGGGTCGTCAGCTCGTCGGGGAGCGCGGGGGAAGCGGCGGCGCTCGTCTTCCGCGCCCGGTAAGCCGCCTGCTTACACGCCGCGGAACAGTACCGGGCGTGCCGGCGCGCCATCACCGGAAGCGACTGCTCGCAGCGCTCGCACGGCGGGGTGGCGGTCGTCGTCATGGTGTCCATTCTAGGGGGCATGCGTTACGGTTTCAAGGCTCTGACCAGGCATTTTATCGAAATTAGGGGGCCACTGCAGCAGAGCCGAAGCCCTGCGCGCCCGCCTGTCGACCAGGGGTCTCCGACAGTCCGACATCCCGCCGTTCGCCCGCCTGCGGGGGCGCCATACCCCCTCTCGGCCACTTTCCCCAGACCCGTACAGAGCGCGAACTCCAGCACTCTTACGGTTCTCAAAGCGGCTCCGGAGGGGTACCCCCCAGGGGTATAGGTTCTGAGCCCCCTCCGAGCCGCCTACCCCCGGGGGCACCCTTCAGCCGGCTGGGTTACCCCCGGGGGGTACCGCCTTGGGAGGGCTTCTGGAAGCCGAAGGGCGGCCGGGGGCGAGGTGACCGGGCGCCCTTGGGCTCGCCCTTGATCACGACCTCCCGGGGCATCAGGGTCAGCGTCACCGTAGCCGGCTCGTCGTCTCCGCCGGCCCGTACCCGAGGTGGCTTAGCCAGCAGCCCGACGTCAACACCGTTGACCCGCACCAGGGTTGGCATCACAGCGTCACCCTGGTGATCAGGCTCCACGATCTCTACCCGAGCGCCCTGGCTCACGCCAGCCACCCGGGCGCAGGACGAGCCGGCCACATCTTCAGGGCCTTCGCCTGGTCGCTCCAGTAGAGCGGCAGGCCTGCCCACGGGTTTGTGCTGGCAAAGGTCTTGTCGGTACAGAAGATGTTGTGGCAGCCGCGCTGACGGGCCAGCCCTATGGCTTCCTTGGCCTCTTCCTGGCTGGCCTCGTAGACGAGGTGGGCCATGCGCTCCGGCTCGTGCTCCAGGACCCACGAGGGCACCGACAAAGTTCTGTAGGTAGCCATGTCGCCTTCGAACACGACGGCGACATCGCCGATGTCCAGGTGACCCGGCGACGGCAGCACACCGTAGTTCAACACGACGTACTTCATGCCGGCCTTACGCAGGCCGAGCACGCTGGCCGATACCGGTTGCACATCAGCAGCGGTGCTCGGGATCCGGTCGAGGAAGACGCAGTCGATTCCCCGGGACACCCACTTCGCAGCGTCCTGGTTGATCGTGTAGTCCCCGCCGTCGCGGTGCCCGTACGCATAGTCGACGTACCCGCAGACCCGCGTGTTCCCGGCCGCCTTCACGGCCCGCGCCGCGTCATACAGGACGGTATCCTCCACGTCGCCGGGGCCGTCGCTCTGGTTGAGCGTGATGAAGCGGACCGGCTGATCCGCGGTCGCCAGGGCGGCCCAACTACGGCCGTCGATACCCGGGTGCACGTACATCGGGATGCCAGCCGTCATGGTGTCGAGCGTCATCAGTCCTCCAGCGCGGGGTGTTGCGCCGTCGGGCGCGCCTGTCGGGCAGCTCGTTGGCCGGCTGCCGTGCCGCCCTCGTGAGCGGACTTGCGTGCGTGACACCAGCCGCACAGAGAGCGGAGGTTGTCGTCCGAGTGATCATCACCCGGGATGATGTGGTCGACGTCTGTCGCACGGGCCGAGCAGCGCCGACCGTCGCTGAAGACCGCCGTACAGCGCCCTCCATCGCGGCGCAGGATGCGCGGGCGGATCCGCGACTCCCAGTCCTTGGGCAGCCGCTTCCGCCGGTCGCTTGTCGTCCAGGCCAAGACTCTGCCCTCCGTCCGAGACATCTAGTAAGGTCCGCGCATGGGACTGTTCGGAAGGAAACGAAATACGTCGTCCGACATCGACGCGCAGGCTGTGAAGGCCTACAAGTCGGGCCAGACGATCTATATCCGTAAGATCCACCTCGTCCCCGGCGACGACGGCCGGCGGCTGTCCGCGGCCCTGTCCCGGATCGAGGCGGCCGGCTACAAGCTGGAGAACCAAAACCACGGCGGGCAGGGCTACCAGCGGTGGGTAGAGGCAACGTTCCGCCTCGTCCCGCTCAGCATCGAGCAGCCCCGCTAGGACAGGTCCCACAGCACGGTGTGCCGGGTGCGCGTCGGCTCCGGGGTCCTGCCCGTCGCCAGGGCGTCGCGCTCCATCCGGCGCACGCTGCCCCAGAAGCGTCGGCGGGCCTGCCGCACGGTGTTCCGGCCGTAGGCCGCGGAGACGTGCCAACGCCATTCCCGCCGGGTGTAGTCGGCCTCGTCGCGCACCATGCGCCACGGGCGGTGTGCGGTGGTCCGGCTCATGTCTACGTCTCTCCTCTGCACAGCAACGAGCCCCGCACCGGATCACCGGGCGGGGCGCAAGCAAGTAGAGTCAGGCGCTCCGGATAGCCCGGATCTTCAGCTCCGCGTTGTCGACGTCGACCAGCAGCGCCGACCCGTAGTCCGCGGTGGGGTACGGGCCGAGCAGGCGGGTCACGCCGGTCGCTACGGAGACGGTGCGCGAGCCGGTCAGGGTGAGGCCGTCGACCGCCCTGGACATCTGGAGCGTGACGGTCCGAGCGACCGTGCTGCCGGTGTTCTCCACGAGCAGCAGCGTCCGGCCGTCGTTGGCGATCGTGTGCCCGTTCGTCGGGTCGCCGACCGTCGCAGCGGGCAGCGCGGTGCCGGCCCGGTCGGATGTGGTGGCGGTGATGGTTCCGCGTGGCATAGAGGCCTCCAGGGGCGTCATGGAGGCAACGAGGTCAGTCCGCGCCGTCTCCGGGGGTTTCCTTCTGGCGTCGCCAGATCTCGGCGAGCTGCCGGCCTTCCTCAACCGTCGGGGGCTGGGTCGCGTGGAAATCGCCCTCCGGCCCCTTCTCCGCGACATCCTCACCTCGTCGGGCGGCGTCCATGAGGCGCCTCATCCGCGCCATGCGCAGGTGGAGCAGCGCCTTGGCGTCGTCCCTGCTCTTGTCTTCAGCCATGTGTGCAGCGTAGCCGCCAAGGCCGACAGCCAAGTCTGGTCGGAGGGCATCGAACCCCCGCCCTCCCGCTCCCGAAGCGGGCGCTCTACCGCTGAGCTACGACCAGTGGCCACCCGCCGACCGGACCGACCGACCGTTGAGCGGGTGCGCGCCGGATTCACCGGACTCGTCAGCCCGCCACCTCGTCGCCCAGGTGGTTGCGGTGCAGTATGCCCAGTCGGTCCTAATGGGCAGGGGCCACAGCCGCTCTGTACAGGTGGAGGGGCTCGAACCCTCGTCCTCCGGCCCCGTCGGTGCTCTGCCACTGAGCTACGCCCGAAGGCGGGAGGAATCGAACCCCCGTGATGCCGAACCTGTCCGGTGCTCTACCGCTGAGCTACATCTGCCTGTACCGCACGAGGGATTCGAACCCCCAACCTCCCGGGTCTGAGCCGGGCGCCTCTCCCGAAGTTGGGCTAGTGCGGCGGGGACGTCGCCCGACGGATCGAATCGACGCCAGCAGCCGGCCACAAGCCGGCGCGGTGCCGTACCGTGGAATCGAACCACGCAAGGGGCGTCGCCCCGCAGGCTTTACAGGCCCGCTTGTCTCCCAGGACTCACGGCATGCGAAAGCCCCGACCGCATGGACCGGGGCTTCAGGTCATGATCAGACGCCTCGCCCTCCGAAGATCAGGGCAAGCACGCGACGGGCCATGTGGCCCAAGTGACCGTCGCCAACCGCAGCAATCAGCAGGGCGGCGACGGCACAGTAGACGACGGTAGGACCGTCAGTAGCGGTGGTCATGGCAGCACAGTACTGAGCCGACGGCTCGTCAGTCAACCCAACGGCCACAATCCTTGCCGAGCGCCAGCTTAAACACCTTAGTGGAACGCCCAGTAGAAACACAACACTCTCGGTTCGGCTCCGCGCCCGGGACTCGAACCCGGATCGGCCGCTCCTGAGGCGGCCGTGCTGCCGGTTACACCAGCGCGGAAGTGTGACGAGCCGTCGGGCCATTGAAGGGCGTTGCTCGTCCAGCGGTGAACGAGCAACGCCCGTCCGTCGGCAGGGTGGTCGTCCTCCGCACGCGCTCCCGACCGGACTCGAACCGGCGGCCCTCCGCTCGACAGGCGGACGCTCTGACCACTGAGCTACGGGAGCAGTCGGCCGGCGCGCTCTACCGGGCTCTACCCGGAGGAGAGAGCGGGGAGCACCGGGAGCGCCGCCAGCCGCGGAGGGAGAACAGCGAACGCCGCGCCATTCGCCGGCGTTGCTGACCTGCTCCCCCTCCACCATAGTTACTGGGCGGCCGTTTGCCCTGGCTCGTCGGAGCCGCCTCCTCCGGCGCGCAGGGTCCAAAGTGTCGAAAATTCTGCCCTTTTCCATTCTCTCTTAACACGTGTTAGAGAGAGTTGAAATAAGGGGTTAGTACGGCACTTTGGACCCTGTTCGACCCCCGGGGAGGGGGACGCGGCCGGGCTGACGGGTCAGCTACCCGTCCCCTCCTCCCAGAGGATCGCGTCCAACGCCGCCTGGACCGGGTCGGCAGGCCCGAACCTGGCGCGAGCCCCGACGGGCGTCGTGCGGGTCGGTGCGGGGTCCACCCAAACTGCCTGCTCCATCTGAAGAAGCAGCGTCCCCCGTTGTTCGTCTGTAAGCCCGCTCCAGACCTCCGAGTACGTGCGCCCGGTGGGCGTTTCCTCCCAGTGCGGCTCCACCTGCGGCACGTCGGCGAGTGCCTTCTTCCGGGCGATCAACCGCGCCATTCGTTCCCGGTAATCCTTCTCATCCTCTTCCCCGTCGAAGAGGCCGACGTCCCGGTCATCCCGAAGGCGGTCAATCGCCCTTGTGACGTCAGCTAGTTCGCGCTCGGCATCGGTTCCGGGCACCCACACCCGGCTGACCTCCGGGAGGTGGCCGTAGGCCTTCGGGAACTCCTCCCGGATCCAGTCCATCACCTTGGCCATGTTGACGTAGACCGTCGGCTTGTGGGTGTCGCCGTCCACGCCGCGACAGGTGAAGGAGCGCGTGCCGTCAGCTGATGTGTGCTGCTTCATGTTTCGGTGACACAGGTTGCAGCGGAGGATTCCGGAGAGCCAGTGAGAGGCCGCAGGCGCCTTCCGCGGCCCCATCCGCGAGCCTTCGATGACGCTCTGAAGGGCGTCGAACTCGTCCCGCGAGAACACCGGTTCCCAGGCGATCACCGGAAGACCGTCGCTGTCGGTTTCCACGGCGCCGCCAGGCACCGGCCGGTACCCCAGCATCGTGGGTGACGTGAGGATCTGCTCCAGTGCCTTCCCGCGCCACCGTGCCGGCTCGGCCTTCTCGCCCTTCAGCACCGCCCCACGCTGGCGGCTGGTCAGCTCGCCCCGCTGGTTGAGTCGGCGAGCGCACTCGGTAAGCGTGATCCCCTCCGACTCGCCCTCCAGCATCCAGAGGAGCACCTCGCGGAGCACGGACACGGCGTGCGGGTCACGGACAAGGACTCGTCCCTTCCCGCTGGGGTGATCAGCAACGGTGAGGCCGTACGGCACTCGCCCGCCGTGGAAGCGGGCATCCTCCTTCGCCTTCCGCATGGAGTCCCGGACGCGCGCCTTGATCATCTCGCGTTCAAGCTCAGCGAAGACCGCGATCATCTGCGCCATGGCGCGGCCCGTCGGACCGGACATGTCGATGGGCTCGGTTGCTGAGACGAGCGCCACGCCCTTGGCGTCAAGCTTGCTAACGATCTCCGCAAAGCCGATGAAGCTTCGCGCGATGCGGTCGATCTTCCAGACCATGACGGCGTCGAACTGACCGAGGCTCTCCAGGAGCCTGCGCATCGCCGGCCGCTCCATCGGCGGCAGCGCTCCGGACACGCCCTCGTCCACGAAGGCGTTCCCGACTACGCGCCCGTTGCGCCTCTTGACCTCTGCCCTACAGGCCTCGTCCTGCCGCTCGATCGACGTGCTGGCATCCGTCGCGTTCGACAGCCTCTCGTACAGGCCGTACCGATCCACCTGGGGCCCTCCCCTATCAGCGAGCCCCGATCGTATGTGTTCTTCGGGGCCCTACGGTAGGTCGTACGAGGGTTTGAGGTCGTTCAGGAAGCGCATGAAGGGGGCTCTCCGGCTGGGGGAAGGTACACCTCGGGTGCGGTTGCGGCGATGCCGCCGGGGCGCACTCGGGCGCCCGGCACCCAGCATTCGATTGTCCGTGAGGGTGGGGGCAAAAGCCAGTTCGAGCACCATTGCTGGGTGTGCACACAAAGCATGATCAATGCTCCGCGCGTAGACATGTGTGATCCTCCAAGGGCAGGCTCCCAGCTCCGGCTTTCGCCCCGCCCGGGGCCGCTCCCGTAGCATTCAGGCGGTAACGGCGGGGCGATCGGGAAAGCAGCGGGCGTGAGCATCGAGCAGATGGACATCGAGCAGGGTCAAGGCGAGGAGGAGATCGACTACGGTCCGGGCCTCGACCCCGAGCGGCTGCGGCTCTGCCTGGAGGTGCTCGCCGAGCTCGACGAGCTGCACGTCGACCACCCGGACGCGATCACCGTGCGCCAGGCCGTCGGCGGCATATTCCGGACGCTCAAGCAGCGCCGCCGCCAGGAGACCCGGGCCCGCAAGACGGCCAACGACCGCGAGGTCACCGCCCGCACCGCCACCGGCGCGCCGACCCGGATCGACGACGAGACGGCCGGCGCCTTCGGCCTGACCACCGTCACCACTACCGAGATCGCCGGCATCCTGGAGCGCCCGCGCTCCTGCTACACCTGCAAGACCCGGTACGTCGAGGTCGACGCCTTCTACCACAACCTGTGCCAGAAGTGCGCCGTGCTGAACCGGACCCGCCGGGACGCCCGGGCCGACCTCACCGGCAAGCGCGCGCTGCTCACCGGCGGCCGGGCCAAGATCGGGATGTACATCGCGCTGATGCTGCTGCGCGACGGCGCCCACACCACCATCACCACCCGCTTCCCCAACGACGCGATCCGCCGCTTCACGGCGATGCCGGACAGCTCCGACTGGATCCACCGGCTCAAGATCATCGGCATCGACCTGCGCGACCCCGCCCAGGTGATGGCCCTGGCCGACGAGGTCGCCGCCGACGGCCCGCTGGACATCCTGATCAACAACGCCGCGCAGACCGTCCGCCGCCCGGCGGAGTCCTACCGCGAGCTGGTCAACGCCGAGTCCGCCCCGCTGCCCGCCGGCGCGCTGCCGCAGGCCACCACGATCGGCCGCTTCAACAGCGGCAGCGTCGACCTGCCCGCCCTCCCCCAGCAGGCCGGCGGCGGCGAGCAGCGGCTGGCCGCCGAGGACGTCACCTCGCTCGCGCTGGTCACCGGCTCCGCCACCCCGGCCCGGATCGAGGCCGGGACGGCGATCGACGCCGGCGGCCTGGTGCCGGACCTCGCGCCCACCAACAGCTGGGTGCAGACCGTGAGCGAGGTGGGCCCGGTCGAGCTGCTGGAGGTTCAGCTCTGCAACTCCACCGCGCCGTTCATCCTGATCAGCCGGCTGCGCCCGGCGATGGCCGCCTCCGCGTCCCGCCGCAAGTACGTGGTCAACGTCTCCGCCATGGAGGGCGTGTTCCAGCGCGGCTACAAGGGCGCCGGCCACCCGCACACCAACATGGCCAAGGCTGCGCTGAACATGCTGACCCGCACCAGCGCGCAGGAGATGTTCGAGTCCGACGGCATCCTGATGACCGCCGTGGACACCGGCTGGATCACCGACGAGCGCCCGCACCCGGACAAGATGCGCCTCGCCGACGAGGGCTTCCACGCCCCGCTCGACCTGGTCGACGGCGCGGCCCGGGTGTACGACCCGATCGTGCGCGGCGAGGCCGGCGAGGACCTGTACGGCTGCTTCCTCAAGGACTACGAGCGCGGCAACTGGTAGGCCCCGCACGGGTGGGCACCACAACGACAGGCACCACAACGGTCGGCAGCACGAGGGAGGACGCGAGTTGACCACCGCACCGATGCTGGGCGCCGGGATCATCGTGCCCACCGGGGACGGCCGGGTGCTGGTCGGCCGCCGCACCACGGCCGGCGAGCCGCCGACCTGGAGCCTGCCCGGCGGCAAGGTCGACCCGGGTGAGTCCTTCGAGCGGACCGCAGCCCGCGAACTGGCCGAGGAGACCGGGATCGTGCTGCCGGCCGAGCGGATGCGGGTGCTCGCCGTACACCTGGACCACGAGCTCGGCCGGCCCCGGCTGACCGCCGCCGTGCTGGCGCCGCCGAGCCTGGCCGAGGCCGTCGTCACCGAGCCGCACGCGTGCGCCGGGTGGGAGCGCTTCCCGGTGGACGCGCTCCCGGAGCCGATGTTCTACCCGTCCGGGCTGGTGCTCGGCAGCTGGCTGCCGCGGTACACCCCGGCGGTACGGGCCGCGACGCACGGCTACCCCGTCGCCCGCTGAGCACGGGCGACGGGGCAACCGGCGGAGGCATCCGGCAGAGGCAATCGACGAGGCACCCGACAGGGCAAGCGACAGGGCAACGACGGGCACCCGACGAGGCACCGGGCGGAGCGGTCAACTCGCCGACGGCGCTCAGCCGTTGCGGGCCGCCTCCGGCCCGGTGATCCGCCGCAGCAGCGGCAGGGTCGAGGCGATGATGCCCAGCGAGGCGACCAGACCGAAGCCGGTCAGTCCGTAGTACGTCAGGCCGGGCGACGCCAGGCCGTAGTCCATCTGGGACTTGAGGAACATCGCCGCCGCGGCGAAGCCCGTCCCGATCGCGAGCGCCGAGACCACCAGCAGCGGCAGCGCGCTCTCCAGTCCGACCACCCGGCGCAGCAGCCGCAGCGGCGCACCGGTCAGCCGGAGCATCGCGAACGGCCTTCTGCGGTCGGACAGTCCGGCGACGACGCTCACCGCGAGGCTGCACCCGGCAACCGGCAGGGTGGTCAGCAGCACCACGTTGGCCAGCTGCCGCCAGCCCTGGACCTTCCGCTGTCCCTCGGAGGAGTAGTCGTCGGCCATCCTGGTCACGTACGCCGGGAACGCCTCGGTGAACAGGGTCCGCAACTGCTCCTTGGCCGCCTGGGAGCCGTCGGTGGTCGCGTAGACGATGAACACCGGGAGGGCCGCGGCCTCCTCGGCGGAGAGCGGCGCCGCCGGCCACTCCTTCTCCGGGTGCGCCTGGAGGTCCAGGACGCCGTTCCGGTCGACGGCCGCGACCACGGCCCCGGGGGCGCAGTGGCCGACGGCGGGGATCTGCGCCAGTTCCGAGCAGCGGACCAGGACGGGCACGATCCGTTCCCGGCCGTACTGCGACGCACCGATCCCGGCCGGGTTGTCGTGCAGCAGCGCCATCCCCGCGAAGCCGGGGACGGCCCGGGCCCGCGCGACCACCCCGTCGGGCACCGAAGGGAGCACGGCGGACCGCTCCGGGCCGAGCAGCGGGGTGGCCACGACCGCCTTGCGGACCACGGGGGCGCCGTCGAGCGAGCCCCGGTTCACGTTGATGGTGGCCATGATGCCCAGGGTCGCGGTGGTCACGAACAGGGCGAGCACCAGGCCGGCGACCGAGCGGAAGCCCGCCCGGGGATCGTCCGACAGACGGCGCATCGCGATCAGCGAGGCCGGCCGGCTGGTCCGCCGGGCCACCGCCCGGGCGGTGGCCATGGTGAGCCAGGGACCGGCGATCACCAGGCCGAGCATCACCAGGACGAAGCCGGTCAGGTACGCCAAGGACTGCCCGCTGGTGGTCTTCGGGTGGTCGCCGACGAGGTAGCCGAGCTCGGCGAGACCGGCCACCAGCGGCGCCAGCCGCCAGGGGCTCGGCGGCTTCGGGGTGACCCGGCGGGAGACCCCGAGGGGCGAGACGGTGACCCGGCGAAGCGCGAACCGGGCGGCGAGCGCGGCCGCCAGCGGCACGCCCAGCGCCGCACCGACGGCCTGCGGCAGGCTCAGCGAGAGATCGGTGGCGAAGAACCGGTCACCGGTGAACGGCACCTCGGCCGCCAGCGGCTTCACCGCGAGGTACAGGCCGAAGCCGAGGACCGTACCGGCCGCCGCCGCCACCGCGGACTCCACCGCCGAGATCACCGACACCTGGCCCGGTGTGGCCCCCACCAGCCGCATCGCGGCGTAGCGCTGCTCGCGGGTGGCGGCGGACAGCCGGGTGGCGTTGCCGATGAAGATCAGCACCGGGAAGACCAGCGCGGCGGCCACCACGGTGAGCACCAGGACGAGCGCGTCCCCGTGCACGCCGGCGCCGTAGCACTCGTACTCGCAGTGGGTGGGCAGCGTGGTGGCGATGCTGGTAACGGTGGTGGCCCGGGGCATCGCCCGGACCTCGTCGGCGGTGCGGCCGATGACCACCGCGAGGGTGTCCGGGGAGGGCAGCGCGCTTTCACCGAGGGTGCCGACCTGGCGGCCCGGGAAGCGGTCGCCCAGTTCGACGGCCGGGGTCTCGCGCAGCAGCTTGGCGAGCGCCGGGGAGGCGTAGTACTCGCCCGGCGCGGGAAGCCGGCTCAGGCCGGGCACCACCGGCGCGTGGGGACCGGTCGGGGCGAGTTCGGCCTGGAAGACGCTGTTCCCCTGGTAGTAGTCCATCCGCGCGTGCCACCAGAGCGGGTCCGCCGGGGCTGCCGCGGTCGCGCCCTCGGCACCCGTGTTCATCCAGGTCTGCCGGGCGTTGCTGCGGTCGATCGCGTTGATGCTGGAGAGCACCGACAGCAGCAGCCCGACCCCGATCGCCACCGCCGCCGCGATCATCAGCAGCCGGGCCACGGCCTCCCGGCCGCCGCTGACGGCCAGTCGGAGCGAGAAGCGGATCACGGGGCCACCGATCCGGTGGAGAGGGTACGGGCCTGGCCGTCGCGGACGATCGCCTCGCGGTCGGCGTAGGCGGCGACCCGCGGTTCGTGGGTGACCAGGATGACGGTGGTGCCCTGCTCGCGGGCCGAGGCGACCATCAGCTCCATCACCTGCTCGCCGGTCAGCGAGTCCAGTGCGCCGGTCGGCTCGTCGGCGAACAGCACTCTCGGCTGGGCCACCAACCCCCTTGCCAGCGCCACGCGTTGGGCCTGACCGCCGGAAAGCTCGCCGGAGCGGCGCTGCTCCAGGCCGTCCAGGCCGAGCCGGGCGAACCAGGGGCGGGCCTGGGCCAGCGCGGTGCCCCGGCGGACGCCGTTCAGCAGCAGCGGCAGGGCCACGTTCTCCTCGGCCGTCAACTCCGGTACCAGCTGGCCGAACTGGAAGACGAAGCCGAACTTGTCGCGGCGCAGGGCGCTGCGCTGGGCCTCGCTCATCCGGTCCAGGCGCTGCCCCTCGAACAGCACCTCGCCGGCGTCGGGCACCAGGATGCCGGCCAGGCAGTGGAGTAACGTCGACTTGCCCGAGCCGCTGGGGCCCATGACGGCGAGCACCTCGCCGGCCCGGACGGACAGGCTCGCCCCGCGCAGGGCGGGCGTCTCGCCGAAGGCGAGGGCGAGGTCGCGGGCCTCGATGACGGCGGTCATGCGCCCGCCTCGCTTCGCTCGGCGAGCGCTTCGCGCACCGCGTACCTCTTGATGATTCGCTCACTCCGTTCACTCATGCGCGCACCTCCGCGGCGAGCGCGTCCAGCCGGGCGGCGGTGAGGTCGATCCAGCGCAGGTCGGCCTCCAGGTGGAACAGGCCGTGGTCGGCGAGGAGGGCGTCCACCAGGGCGCCGGTGCGGCGCAGTTCGGTGAGTTCGCGCATCCGGCGCAGGTGGGCGGCGCGCTGGGTGTCCAGATACAGCTCGGCATCACGGCCGAGCAGCAGGGCCAGCACCACCTTGGTGAACAGCACGGACTGCAGGGTGGGTTCGGGGGCGACCGGCTCCTGGAGCCAGGTCTCGAACTCGGTCGCCCCGGTCTCGGTGATGACGTAGCGCTTGCGCTCGGGCCCGTCGCCCGGCTCGGCCTCGCCGGCCATCACCTTGCCGTCGCGGGCCAGTCGGCCGAGGGTCGCGTAGACCTGACCGTACGGGAGGGGCTTGCCCCGGCCGAAGAGGGAGTCGTAGTCGCGCTTGAGGTCGTAGCCGTGGCTCGGCTCCCGCTCCAGCAGCCCGAGGAGGGTCAAAGGAACACTCATGCGGAGGACCATACACCAGGGATATACACCGAGTGTATATCTGGCGAGAACAAGCCGCTGACCTGGTGGAACGTCAACTCGTCGACAGAGAGGGGCAGGAGGCGGCCCCACGACCGCCCCCTGCTCCACCGCACCACGGCCCGGTACCCCCACGGTCGCCGGACCGGGGCCGCACCCAGGCACGGGGGGCGCGGCCGGAGTCCAGCCTGCCCGGCCCGGCGGCCGCTGCCGAGGGCCGAACGTCCCGGGTGGACCGGGCCCGGTGGGCCTGGTGGGCCTGGTGGTCCGGGCTCGGTCCGGGCGTGGCCTGGGCGAACCGGGTCGAACCGGGTCGACCGGCACCGCGCGCGCACCCCGGTCTTGTGCGACGGGGGCGGTCGGGTGGAGATTGGGTAACGAAACCCCGTACGCGCCCGCGTCCTTGAGGAGACCCCAGCGTGTCCAGCACACCCCGCCCGGCCCGGTCGGCGTCGCTCCCGCGGCGAACCGGCCGTCAGCTGCGGCGGGCCTTCGGTGCCCGGCACGAACCGTTGGCCCGCCCGCTCGACCGGTCCCGCGCCCGCGCCTGGCTGCTCACCGTCGTCGGCGGGCTGCTGGCCGCCGTCCTCTCCGTCGGCGGCGCACTGCTGCTCTTCCGCGCCACCGCCCCGCAGGCCGACACCGACCGGACCCGGCTGCACCGGATCGACGCCGTGGTGACCGCCGGGGCCAACCGCGGCGCGGCCCCCACCAGCCGGTTCTCCGGCGGCTACGGCAACCGGATCGAGGTCGAGGCCGCCTGGACCTACCCCGGGGCCACCCCGCACACCGGCACCGTCGAGGCCTCCGGCGCACCCACGGTCGGCGGCGTCGTCCAGGTCTGGGTCGACCCGGACGGCAACGCCACCGATCCCCCGCTCGACCGCGCCGCCCTCGCCGTCTCCGCGGCCTGCACCGGCGCCGGCGCGCTGCTCGCCCTCTCGGCCCTGATCGCCCTCGCCCTGCGGCTGCGCCTGAGCACGCTCAACCGCCGGGCCGAGGCCGGCTGGACCGCCGAGTGGGCCCGGCTGGAGCCGCTCTGGAGCGGCCGCGCCGGGCACCGCCGGGAGGAGTGAAGGGGCCCGTCCTCGAACGCCACCCTCCGCTCGGGGGGCTGAGCAGCAGGGGCCGGAACCAGGCCGTCCGGCGGAGCTGCCCCGCCGTCAGCGGCGCGCCGTCCAGGCCGGGGCCGGGACGGGCCTGGCGGCGTGGTGGGTGAGGACGGCGACCGCGACCAGCAGGGCGAGCGCCAGGCCCAGTGCGACCGGGACGGCGGCGTGCAGGACCAGTGCCGCGCCGAGGAGGGCGCCGGCGAACATCCACACCGTCGAGGCGAGCCGCCGCGGTCCGGCGCGGTCCGCGGCGAGGGCGGTGATGGTCATGGTGAGCACGGTGGTGGTGAGATCGGGGACCTTGAGCGAGCGGACCACCGCGTTCTGGCCGCCCATGGCGAGGGCGAGCAGCCCGATCAGGGTGTAGCGAGCGGGTCCGGAGCCGTGGCCGATCCAGGCCGCCCAGGCGGTGCTCGCGGCGACGAGCACCGCCTGGGCGGCGACGGCGGCGGTCAGCAGGTGCCCCCGGTGGCCGGGCAGGTGCCGGGCCAGGTGGCCGCCGGCCAGGGCGCCGAGCACGAAGGCGGCCAGGGCGGCCGACGAGGCGGTGGCGGACAGGCCGGGGGCGCCGGCCAGGGCGAAGCCGAGGAAGACCACGTTGCCGGTCATGTTGGCGACGAAGACGTGTCCGAGCTCCAGGTAGCTGACCGCGTCCACCACCCCGGTGACCAGGGTCAGCACCAGCAGCATCGGCACCAACGGCCCGTGCTCGGGGTCGGCTCTCAGCATCGGACGGCCTCCGGAGGGTGCGCGTGACGGTCCCTCCGTTCTACTACCTCGGCGTGCTCAGGCGAGCGCAGGACTGCCCGGGTCCTCCGACTCGTCGTCCAGGTGCCAGTGCAGGTCCCGGACGCCCGGCTCCAGCGAGAGCCGGCTGACGACCTGCTCCAGCGCGGGGGCCACCTGGCCGCTGATCGCCACGGTGGCCCGCAGGCTGGTGGCGTCGCCCTGCTCGGTGCGGCGGGCGCGCAGGCCGGTCGGGGCGAGGCCGGAGGCGGTCAGCGCCTGGAGCAGCAGGGCACGGATGTGGGTCTCGGACGTGCGGTCGCACTCGACGTGGACGGTGGCCCGGGAGGTGGCGTCCGGGTCGCTGCCGGACTGCGGGGAGCGGTCGAGCAGCCGGCCGGCCGGGCGCAGCACCAGGTGGACGGCGAGCACCGCGAAGGTGCCGAGGGCGGCGAGCTGCAGCTTGCCGGAGGCGGCCAGCACCCCGACCGCGGCCGAACACCACAGCGTGGCGGCGGTGTTGAGGCCGCGCACGCCGGCCCCGTCGCGCAGGATCACGCCACCGCCGAGGAAGCCGATGCCGGAGACCACGTAAGAGGCGACCCGGGTGGGGCTGCCGGTGTCGCCGACCGCCTCGCTGTACAGGACGAACAGGGTGGCGCCGGCGGCGACCAGGGCATTGGTCCGCAGTCCGGCCATCCGGGCCCGCCACTGGCGCTCGATGCCGATCAGCGCGCCGCAGGCGACGCCGGTGGCGAGCCGGACCAGGAACTCGACGGTGGTCAGGGTGTGCACGACGGCACCTCCTCCAAAGGATTCACGGGAAGCAGGGGCAGCAGGGGGGACACAGGCCGGGGGAACGGGGGCAAAGGGAACGGACGGGTGGCGAGCCGCTGCCCGCCACCCGTCCGTACGGGCTCCGCTCGGCGGCTCAGTGGTTGAGCGCGGTCTGGACGACCTTGATGATGACCATGACCATCGCGATCAGCAGGTAGGCGCGCAGGGCGCCCATGCCGACCTTGCGGGCGGTGGACATCACCGGCTGGCTCAGCGTCTCCAGCGGGGGCATCCGCCAGTCCTCCCGGCCGGTGCGGTCGATCGGGTCCTCCTTGGTGCCGGTGCGGCCGGCGGTGAAGAAGTAGCCGGCGACCAGGACCCCGACCACGCCGCAGCTGCCCATGATCCACAGGATCGCGTCCGAGCTGATGTCCGGCCAGACCACCGAGGCGGTGAGGATCAGCGAGAGCATCACCAGCACGCCGACCACCGTGGAGGTGAAGGCGTTGGTCCGGGGCCCGTTGGCCCAGGGGCCGAGCACGGCCTTGTCGTTGCAGAGCAGCAGCAGGAAGACGGTGGCGGAGGGCAGCAGCACCCCGGCCAGCACCTGGACGAACTGGGTGATCAGGCCCTGGGTGTAGCCGTTGGACAGCAGGGTGATCGTCGCGGCGACGGCCACCAGGCCGGCGTAGACGGCGTAGAAGCCCTTGGCGCCCTTGACCCCGCGGTGCAGGGAGTGCTTGATGCCGAAGACGTCGCCGATGGCGTAGGCGGTGGAGAGCGAGACGGCGAAGGCGCCGATGATCGAGGCGTCCAGCAGGGCGATGGCGAACAGCACGCCCGCCAGGTGGCCGGCCTTGTCCTCGATGCCCTTGGCGACGGCGGCCGTGTCGGAGAACTGGCCGAAGCCGTCGGTGCCGGCGAAGGCCGCCGCCGTGAGGCCGATCAGTGCGGCGGCGCCGATGATCACGATCGCGATGCCGATCCACAGGTCGACCTTCTCGTACGTCATGAAACGCGGGGTGATCCGCTTGTCGATGACGTACGACTGCTGGAAGAACAGCTGCCAGGGGGCGACGGTGGTGCCGACGATCGAGATGATGACCATCATGACGGCCGCGAGCTGGCCGGCGCCGCCGGGCATCTGCGGCGTCACGAAGTCGTGGGCCAGCTGCGAGGTCTTCGGGTGGACCATGAAGTAGATCGGGACCAGGAGCAGCGAGCCGACGCAGAGCGTGATGGCGACCCGCTCGAAGCGCTGGAAGGAGCCGGTGAAGGCCGAGGCGATGATGATCGCCGCCGCCAGGACGACGGAGAGGACCTTGGGCAGGCCCAGGTACCCGGCCGCCATGGTGACGCCGATGAACTCGGTGACCAGGGTGAGGGCGTTGAGCAGGAAGAGGTCGATGACGCTGAACGCGCCCCAGAACTTGCCGAACCGCTCCAGGATCAGCCGGGCGTGGCCGACGCCGGTGACGGCGCCCAGGCGCAGCACCATCTCCTGGTTGACGTACAGCACCGGGACGAGCAGGAGCAGCGTCCACAGCAGCTGGGTGCCGTAGTTCTGGCCGGCCTGGCCGTAGGTGGAGAAGGCACCGGCGTCGTTGTCGCCGACCATCACGATCAGGCCGGGGCCGACGATCGCCAGCAGGGTCTTGAGCCGGGCGGAGAGTCCGTGGCGGGGGGTGGTGTCGTCGAGCCGGATGGTGCCGAGCGCGCCCTTGATGTCGCCGACGTGGGCGTCGTCCAGTACGGCGGACTTGGCGGCGGCGGGCGCGGCGGAGCCGGTGGGAGCGGTGGGGACCGTGGGAACCTTCGGGTCCAGCATCAGGTTGGTCATGGCGAGGCCTCCCTCCCCCTACCTTGAGGGGGCGTCAGGGGGCACGCAGCGGCGAACTTCCCTGCGGGCGCACGGCATCCACGCCGTACGGCGACGCTGAGCGGCGGCGGCCGTGCGGGCACGATGATGCTGACGACGCGTCAGTCGGCTTGCGTCCGGGCACGGTTGAGCGCAGGACGAAGCTTCGGGTGAACGCGCAGGGAAGGTTGTTACCGCGTGCCGGAGGTGTTCGAGAGCATGCGGAGGTAGGGGCTACTGTGGCCCGGACTATCGCAGTCCATGTCTCTCGCCTCCTCCCGGTCGGGGGCGCACCGTCTGTGCGCCGCATCACGACACGGCAAGGAGCACACCGGTCTTCGAGGACCGGTACACCCCAACTCGTCAGAGCTTTGGCACTCCACGGCGTGTCCAGCCGGATCGGCCGGAAGCCACTTGGGGTCAACCCTTAACTCGGGAAGACCTGTCCTGAACCTGGGCGTCTCTCGACGTCGTCGGGTCAGTGGCCTGTGTCCGTGAAGACGCCTCACCGAACGAGGTGCCTTTTCAAACCTCCCAAAGCATAGACCCGCCGCGGCGACCCCGAGTCACCTTTTCGGCTGATCTTCGACAGCTTTGTAGAACCTTGACCAAGCCCGTGGCGACTTGCTCATCCTCTACCGGCATATATAGTTCACCGACATATACAGCTGAACAGCTCACGAGGGGGAACCATGTCCCACATCGATCCGAGCCGACCCGCGCCCGTCCTGCAGCTGGCCGGGGTCTCCCGGGTGCACGGCCGCGGCGCCGCCGAGGTGCACGCCCTGCGCGAGGTCGACCTGACCGTCCACGCCGGCGAGTTCGTCGCCGTGATGGGGCCCTCCGGCTCAGGCAAGTCGACCCTGCTCACCCTGGCCGGCGGGCTGGACCTGCCCAGTGGCGGCGAGGTGCTGGTCGAGGGCGTGGCCCTCGGCGGCCTCGGCCGGGGCAAGCTCGCCGACCTGCGGCGCCGCTCCGTCGGCTACGTCTTCCAGGACTACAACCTGATCCCGGCGCTCACCGCCGCCGAGAACATCGCCCTGCCGCGCGAACTCGACGGCGTCTCCGGACGCACCGCCCGCCGGGAGGCCCTCGCCGCCCTGGAGGAACTGGGCATCGCCGAACTCGCCGACCGCTTCCCCGACGACATGTCCGGCGGACAGCAGCAGCGCGTCGCCATCGCCCGCGCCCTGATCGGCGAACGCCGCCTCGTCCTCGCGGACGAACCCACGGGGGCGCTCGACTCCGCCACCGGTGACGCCGTGCTCGCCGTGCTGCGCGCCCGCTGCGACGCCGGCGCCGCCGCCATGATGGTCACCCACGAGGCCTCGCACGCCAGTTGGGCCGACCGGGTGGTCCACCTGCGGGACGGTGCGGTCGCCTCGGAGAGCGTCGGACGCCGCTCCGGCAACTGCCAGGCCGCCGTCCACCGCTCGCACTCCGTCGGCGAGGTGGCCCGATGAGGTTCGGAGCGTGGAAGCTCGCGCTGCGGATCGCCCGGCGCGACGCCCTGCGGGCCAAGGGGCGCAGCGCCCTGATCGTGGCCATGATCGCCCTGCCCGTGCTCGGCGTCACCGGCGCCGACGTGGTCCACCGCAGCGGGCAGCTGTCCCCCGCCGAACGGGTCGAGCGGGTGGTGGGCGGCGCGGACGCGCTGGTCACCGCGCTCAGCCCGGGCCAGAGCGTCGAACAGGCCCCGGTCGCCGAGGACGGCGCGTTCGCCGTCCAGCCGCGCCCCGGGCAACAGCCCACCCCCGAGCAGCTCAAGGGCGCCACCGCCGACCCGACCGCCCTGGTCGGCGCGCTGCTGCCACCCGGCAGCGCGCTCACCCCGGTCCGGACCGGTCCGGAGACCGGCGCGAGCTCGCCCGAGGGCCTGGTCCGCACCCTCACCGCCGAGGCCGACCTGGGCGACCCGGTCTGGCGCGGCCGGGTCGACGTGGTCAAGGGCCGCGCACCCGGCGCACCGCACGAACTCGCCGTCACCCAGGCCTTCCTGGACCACTCCGGGCTCCGGCTCGGCAGCGACACCACCGTCCAGGGACTGGAGCGGACCACCTTCCGCATCACCGGCCTGGTGGAGCACCCGGACGACCTCGGGCGGGTCGAACTCATAGCCCGGCCGGGCGAGTTGCTCGACCAGCTGGCCGCCGCAGCGGAACCCGGACAGCCCGCCCCCGAGCAGGGCCGCACCAACCACAGCTCCTGGCTGGTGCACCTCCCGGGCGGGGCCACCCTCGACTGGGCCACCGTCCAGTCGTTCAACGCCCACGGCTACACCCTCACCGCACGCGCCGTCGCACTCGACCCGCCGCCGTACGGCGCCGTCCCCTACTACCGGGACTCCGCCGTCTACCGCGACCCCGCCGGCGGCAACAGCACCAAGGTCGTGGTCGCCACCGTCACCGGCATGGGGCTGCTGGAGGTCGCCCTGCTCGCCGGGCCCGCCTTCGCCGTCGGCGCCCGCCGCTCCCGCCGCCAGCTCGCGCTGCTCGGCGCCGCGGGCGGCCGGCGCACCCACATCGGCGCGGTCGTGCTCGGCGGCGGCCTGGTGCTCGGCCTGGCCGGGGCGGCCCTCGGCGTGGCCGTCGGCACCGGACTGGTCGCCGCCCTGCGGTCGGTGATCGAGGAGGTCGGCGGCGCCCGCTTCGGCCACTTCGCCCTCCCCCCGGTGGACCTACTCGCCATCGCCGGGATCGGCGTGATCACCGCCCTGCTCGCGGCCGCACTGCCGGCCTGGCAGGCCGCCCGGCGCAGCGTCACCGCCGGCCTCACCGGACGGGACACCGTCCGGGCGCCCAACCGCCTGGTCACCGTGCTCGGCGTGGCGCTGCTCCTCGGCGGCGGCGCGATCGCGATGTACGGCGCTGGCGCCGTCCAGCACGGCTCGCCCGTGGTCAGCACCTACGACGCCCGCACCCTCACCGTGCTGCTCGGCTCGGTCTGCGCCGAACTCGGACTGCTCGCCTGCACACCCCTCCTGGTCGCCCTGTTCGGCCGGTTCGCCGGGCGGCTGCCGCTCGGCCCCCGGCTGGCGCTGCGCGACTCCGCCCGCAACCGCTCCCGCACCGCACCGGCCGTCGCCGCCGTGATGGCCGCCGTGGCCGGGGCCGTCGCCATCGGGGTGTACAGCACCAGCACCGACGCCGAGAACCGGCGCGACTACCGGCCGGAGGCCCCGTACGGCGCCGTCCAGCTGATCAGCCACCGGGAGGGCCCGCAGTCCGCCCAGCTGCCGGCCGAGGTGGAGAAGCAGCTCGCCGGGCTCGGCCCGCGCGCCGAAGTCGGCCAGGCCGTCTACAAGTTCTGCGACAACTGCTCCAGCACCGTCACCCTCAAGGGCCCGGTGGAGCTGCACCGGCTCACGACGATCCCGCACCTCGCCACCGGGGACGCCACCGTGCTGCACAACCTGTTCGACATACGGGACCAGGCGGCCGAACAGGCGCTGGCCGCCGGGAAGCTGCTGGTCTTCGACCGGTCGCTGATCGGGGCCGACGGCAAGGCCGTACTGCTGCTGCGCGGCGGCGGCGCCCCGGTGCAGCCCGGGCAGATCCCCAAGCCCGACCTCCAGGAAGTCCCGGTGGACGCGGTGCTGGTCGACAACCCGGACGCCGCCCGCTACGCCCAGGGCCTGCTGCCGACCACGGCACTGAGCCGGCTCGGCCTCGCCTCGGCACCCCAGGGCGCCGTCTGGCGGCCGGCCACCCCGCCCGACCGCAAGGCGCAGCAGCGGGCCGCGGCGGCCGCCGCCCGGCTGGACCACTACGCCGAGCTGGACGTCGAGCGCGGCTACCAGCCCAAGAGCGACGCGCTCACCCTCGCGCTCAGCGGCTTCGCCGGACTGGTCGTGCTCGGCGCCGCCGGGATCGCCACCGGGCTGGCGGCCGCCGACTCCCGGCAGGACCAGGCCACCCTGGCCGCGGTCGGCGCACCGCCGCGGATCCGCCGGACCATGGCGGGCCTGCAGTGCGCGCTGATCGCGCTGCTCGGGGCGCTGCTCGGGGCGGCGAACGGCTTCGTCCCGGCGGTGGGGCTGTTGAAGTCCCGGGCGAGCGGGTTCGGTTCGAAGCCGATGCTGCTCACCGCGCCCTGGGGGGAACTGCTGCTGGTGGTCCTGGTGCTGCCGGTGGTGGCCGGGCTGCTCGCGGCGCTGTTCACCCGCTCCAAGGTGCCGCTGGGGCGGCGGCTGTCCTGAGCCGTCCCACGCGCTCGCCCACTCTCCCGCTCGAGCACGTCTTCGAGCACGTCTGCGAGGAGGCCTTCAAGGAGGCCTTCGAGCAGGTCGGGCACTCCTCGACCACCGACTGAGCACGACCTGAGCACCCTCCGGGCACCGCCCGGGATCCGTGGGCGCCCGCCCCCCTCTCCCGGGGGCGGGCGCCCGGTGCGTTCCGTAGCATGGGCCGCGTTCCAGCGGGCGAAGGGCGCCGGCGGTCGGTGCGGCGAGGGAGACGACGGCGGTGCTACGGGGTTTCGGCGATCTCGAGGCCGAGATCATGGACCGGCTGTGGGACTGGGACCGTCCGGCCACGGTGCGCGAGGTGGTCGACGACCTCCAGCGGCAGCGCCCGGTCGCGTACACCACCGTGACCACCGTCGCCGACATCCTGCACACCAAGGGCTGGCTGCGCCGGGACAAGATCGGTCGCGCCTGGGTGTACGAGCCGACCTGCACCCGGGAGGCGTACACCGCCCAGCTGATGCACCAGGCGCTGGAGACCACCACGGACCGGGCCGGCGCCCTGCTGCACTTCGTCGACCGGATCAGCGGGGACGAGGCGTCCGCGCTGCTCGCCGCCCTCGAACAGGTGAAGGCCCGGGACGCCGAGTGACGCTCACCCTGCTCGGCCTCTACCTGGCCGCGACCGGCGTGCTGCTCCCCCGCCGACTGGCCGGTTCGGCCCGGCTCCAGGCCCGGCTGCAGACCCGACCGCTCCTCGGCGTCGCGCTGTGGCTGGCGCTGATGGCCTCCTTCACCGTCGCCCTGGTGCTCGCGGCGCACCACACGTTCGAGTCCGCCGCCCACGAGCCGGCCGGGCTGATCGGCCTGTTCCCGCACCTCGAACCGGCCGGGCCGGTCCTGCCGCACACCCACGACTGGTGGCTGCTCGCCGCCGCCGGGGCCCTGCTCACCGGACTGCCGGCCGCCGTCGGCGTCCGGGCCGGGCGGGCCCGGCGGCGGCACCGGGCGGTGCTGGACGTGGTCGCCGTACGGGACCGCCGCTGGGGCGCCCTGGTACTGGAGCACGCCCACCCGACGGTCTACTGCCTGCCCGGTCGGCGCTCCCGGGTGGTGCTGTCGCGAGGTGCGCTGCGGCTGCTGGACGAGCGGCAGTTGGCCGCGGCCGTCGCCCACGAGCACGGGCACATCCGCGGCCGCCACCACCTCGTCCGGCTGCCAGCCGACACCTTCGCGCTGCTGCTGGGCCCCCTGCCGCTGGCCCGGGTGGGGCGCTCGGAGGTGGCGCTGCTGCTGGAGATGGCGGCGGACGACGCGGCGCTGGCCGAGGTGTCCCGGAGCGAACTGGCCTCGGCGCTCTGCGCGTTGGCGGCCTCGGGGACAACTCCTGGTGCCACTCTGGGAGTCGCCTCCACCGGAGTGCTGGCGAGGGTCCGCCGGCTGGCCCGGCCGGGCAGCGGCCGGAGGCGCCAACTGACCTGGCGGCTCGGCGTGTTGACCCTCCCGGCACTGCCGTACCTGCTGGCCTGCGCACCGCACCCGTAGCAGGCGCGGTACGCAGCCGCCTCACCGGTGCCGGAGGTACGCCGCCGCCGTCTGCCGCAGCCGGTCGTGCAGGCCGTCGTAGGCGCGGGCGCGGCCCAGGACGCGCTTCGGCAGCTTGGCGACCATCGTGTAGTGGGTGTCGCAGACGTTCGCGGCCGGGGCCAGGCCGGCCTGGCTGACCAGCTGGTAGGCGTCGAGCCGGTCCAGTCCGAGCAGTCCGCCGGCCCAGCCGACCAGGTCGTGCTGGCTGATCCGGAAGGCGTCCTCCAGCGGGCGGGCGGAGCCGGTGCTGATCAGGAAGTCGTCGTTCTCCAGCCGGGGCCAGGCCGGGCCGCCGCCCTTGACCAGGTCGACGATCACGGTGGTGCGCATCGCCGTCTCGACCGCCGTGCCGCACACCTCGCCCTCGCCCTGCCGGGCGTGGCCGTCGCCGATGGCGAGCAGGCCGCCCTCGACGTTGACGCCGAAGTAGGCGGTGGTGCCGGCCCGCATCTCGGGAGTGTCCAGGTTGCCGCCGTGGGCCCCCGGGGTGATCGAGGCCAGCACCTCGCCGCCCGCGGGGGCGACGCCGACCGTGCCGTGCATCGGGTCGAGCGGCAGGTCGACCGTGAACTCGCTGTTGCGGGCCCGGAAGCGGCAGAGGCCGGCGGCGGCGTCCAGGTCGTAGACCCAGACCCGCTCCTCCAGCGGGGCGTGCAGCATCGCCGTGCTGTGGGTGGCGGTCAGCGCGCCGAAGTGCGGGAAGGTGCTGGAGACGCCGTGGTCCCGGGCCGGGGTGATCTCGACGAAGTGCACCGCGAGCAGGTCACCGGGTTCGGCGCCGGCCACCGCGATCGGGCCGGTGACGGGGTTGAGGTACGGGAAGACGCACACCTGGCTGGGCAGGTCGCCGGTGCCGCGCACCTTGCCGCCGAAGCAGTCCTCGGTGGTCAGTTCGACGACGGTGCCGGGCCGGACGGTCACCAGCGGGGCTCGGCCGCCGAAGGTGTAGGCGTAGTCCTCGGGGGTCGGGTCCAGTCGCACGACGGTCTCGGGCAGGCTCACTTGCTCTCCTCGGGAGTAGCCGACCGGGGCCGCGATGCCGCGCCCCGCCCAGGTGTACACCGAACCCGGCCGCCCGAGGAGGCGGCCCGGGGCGACCGGCGCCGGCGGCGCGCGCTCCGGGCCCCGGGGCCCCGTGACTACGGCCGGACGGCGCCCATGTAGGGCATCGCGGAGATCGGCAGGACCTCGACGTTCTTGCCGGTGCGCGGGGCGTGGATCATCTTGCCGTCACCGATGTAGATCCCGACGTGGTGGATGTCCGGGTAGAAGAAGACCAGGTCACCGGGCTGGAGGTCGGAGCGGGCGACCCGCGGGCCGTCGTTCCACTGGTCCTGGGAGATCCGGGAGAGCTTGACGTTCGCCGCGCGGTAGGCGGCACCGGTGAGGCCGGAGCAGTCGAAGCTGTTGGGGCCGGTGGAGCTCCACTGGTACGGCTTGCCGAGCTGGGCGTAGGCGAACTGGACGATCGCCGCGGCGCGGCCGCCGGCCGCCGGCGGGGCCGGGGTGCTCATGTCCGGGCGCGCGGCCGAGCGGGAGGCCCGGTCGGCGGCGGCCGCCTGCTGGGCCTCGGCCTTGGCCTTGTCGGCGGCCTGCTGGGCGTTGACCTTGGCGCGGTCCTCGGCGCTCAGCTTGTTGAGGGTGGCCTGGGCCTGGGCGAGCTTGGTCTGGATCTGCTGCTTCTTCGCCGCCAGTTCGGTGCCGACCGAGTCGAGCTGGGCGAGGGTGGCGGTGGCCTCGGCGCGGTCCTGGTCGAGCTTGCGCTGCTCGTCCTGGGCCTGCTTGAGCAGGGCCGTCTGGGTGCCGGCGGCCTGGTTCTGCGCCGAGGCGCGCTCCAGGTAGCCGGCCGGGTCGGAGTCGAACATCAGCTGGACGGAGGGGTCGATGCCGCCGTTGCGGTACTGGTCGGCGGCGACCGCACCGAGCCGGGTGCGCAGCTCGTTCATCGACTCCTGGCCGCGGGCGACCTTCTCCTGGATCCGGTTGGCCTCGCCCTGGAGCTTCTGCTGCTTCTCCTGGAAGCCGTTGTACTGCTCGACGGACTGCTCGGCCTCCTCGTTGAGCTTGTCCACCTGCTCCTTGACGGAGGACAGGCTCGGGGCCGGCTCGGCGTGGGCGGTGCCGGCGGCGAGCACCGCACCGCCGGCCATCGCCGTGGTGAGGACCGCCATGCGGGCCCGGCTCGGGGGGCTGGGCTTACGGCGCTTTCCCATCGAGGTGGCACTCCTTCGGGGGACGGGCGGGGAGACGCGGTGACATGGGGGAGGTGCGGTGACATGCGGGGAGGTGCGGTGACATGCGGGGAGGTGCGGTGACATGCGGTGACACTGGAGGAACGTCCGAGTGGCATTCGCACGTTCATCCGACCCGGACATCGGGCCGAGTCGTCCGGCCGGGACGGCCGGACGGCGCGCCGGGGGACGCGCGGAGGGACGGCGAAGGGCGGGCGGGGCCGTACGGGGGATGCCGTCCCCACCCGCCTTCTTCGAAGTAACTTAATAGATGAGGGGCGGGGTTCCGCAATCCCCCTGATCCAGGGCACTTTCGGGCGGCCGGCCGACCCTCCGCCGGGCCCCGACCCCCGCCCCGTGACACTCCCCGCCGGACGGAGTGCTGGCCGCGGGCCGAAAGTGCGCCAAATCGAGAACAAGGTCACACTTAACGCCCCTCCTTCCGCTCCGCTAACGGGCGCTAACCTGCGGACATGAAGGTCCCGCCCGAAAGGCTCCCCCTCGCCGCCGAGTTCCCGGCCGCGCACCGTGAGCAGTGGCAGCAGCTCGTCGAGGGCGTGCTGCGCAAGTCCGGTGCCCGGCCCGAGGACGGCGCCGCCGCCGAGCAGGCGCTCACCACCGCGCTCCAGGACGGGCTGCGCGCCCGCCCGCTGTACACCGCCGAGGACACCTCGGTCGAGCCCGGCTACCCCGGCTTCCCCCCGTTCATCCGCGGCGGCCGGCCGCAGGGCTCCGCCGTCGCCGGGTGGGACGTACGCCAGCGGCACGCCGATCCGGACCGCCGGCGCGCCAACGAGGCCGTCCTGGCCGACCTGGAGCACGGCGTCGGCTCGCTCTGGCTGGAGCTCGGCGACGCGGGCCTGCCCGTCGCCGCCCTGCCCGAGGCACTCGACGGGGTGTACCTGGACCTCGCCGCCGTCGCCCTCGACGCCGGACCGGACTTCACCGAGGCCGCCGAGCGGCTGTTCGAGCTGTACGAGGAGCGCGAGGTCTCCCCCGCCTCCGCCGCCGGCAACCTCGGCGCCGACCCGCTCGGCCTCCAGGCCCGCACCGGCTCCGCCGACCGCACCGACGCCCTGCTCACCGAGGCCGCCGCGCTCGCCGCCCGCTGCGCCGAGGGCTACCCCAACGTCCGGGCCCTGACCGTCGACGCCCTGCCGTACCACGAGGCCGGCGCCTCCCCCGCCCAGGAACTGGGCTGCGCGCTCGCCACCGGCGTCGCCTACCTGCGCGCGCTGACCGCCGCCGGCCTGTCCGTCGACGCCGCACTCGGCCAGCTGGAGTTCCGCTACGCCGCCGACGCCGACCAGTTCCTGACCATCGCCAAGTTCCGCGCCGCGCGCCGCCTCTGGGCCCGCGTCGCCGAGGTGTCCGGCGGCTCCGCCGAGGCCTCGGCGCAGCGCCAGCACGCCGTCACCTCCCGGGTGATGATGACCGCCCGCGACCCGTGGGTGAACATGCTGCGCACCACCGTGGCCTGCCTGGCCGCCGGGGTCGGCGGCGCCGACGCCGTCACCGTGCTGCCCTTCGACAGCGCCCTCGGCCTCCCCGACGCCTTCGCCCGCCGGATCGCCCGCAACACCCAGTCGATCCTGCTGGAGGAGTCCCACCTGTCCCGGGTGATCGACCCGGCCGGCGGCTCCTGGTACGTCGAGCAGCTCGGCGAGGAGCTGGCCCGGGCCGCCTGGGCCTGGTTCCAGGAGATCGAGCGCGCCGGCGGCCAGCAGGCCGCGCTGGCCTCCGGACTGGTCGGCGACCGGATCGCCGCGACCTGGGCGGAGCGGTCCGCGAAGCTCGCCAAGCGGCGCGAACCGGTCACCGGTGTCAGCGAGTTCCCGCACCTGGACGAGCAGCCGCTGGTCCGCGAGCCGGCCCCCGCCGGGCACACCGGCGGTCTGCCGCGGGTGCGCCGCGCCGAGGCGTACGAGGCGCTGCGGGACCGCTCGGACGCCCACCTGGCGGCCACCGGCGCCCGTCCGGCCCTGTTCCTGGCCTCGATCGGGACGGCCGCCGCGCACACCGGGCGCACCACCTTCGCCGCCAACCTGTTCCAGGCCGGCGGCATCGCGACGGCGTCCACCGAGGGCGTCGACCCGGCCGCGTTCGCCGCGGCGTTCCGGGAGTCCGGGGCGACCGTCGCCTGCCTGTGCTCCAGCGACGCCCTGTACGGCGAGCACGCCGCGGCCGTCGCCGTAGCCTTGAAGGAGGCGGGCGCCCAGCGCGTGCTGCTGGCCGGCCGCCCGGCCGAAGTGCCCGCCGGAGTGGACGAGTTCATCTACGCGGGCGGGGACGCGATCGCCGCCCTCACCTCCCTGCTGGACCTCATTGGAGTGGCGCGATGATCCCCGACTTCACCGGAATCGGGCTGGACGACTCCTCCGCCGGACCCTCCACCGGATCCTCCGCCGGAGACGTCACCGGCGCCCAGTGGCAGGCCGCCTGGCAGCGGTCCACCGGCAAGGCCGCCGACGAGCTGGTCTGGGACACCCCCGAGGGCATCGGCGTCAAGCCGCTGTACACCGCGGCCGACCTCGACGGCCTGGACTTCCTGGAGACGTACCCCGGCATCGCCCCGTACCTGCGCGGGCCGTACCCGACCATGTACGTCAACCAGCCGTGGACCGTCCGCCAGTACGCGGGCTTCTCCACCGCCGAGGAGTCCAACGCCTTCTACCGCCGCAACCTGGCGGCCGGCCAGAAGGGCCTCTCGGTCGCCTTCGACCTGCCGACCCACCGCGGGTACGACAGCGACCACCCGCGCGTCACCGGCGACGTCGGCATGGCGGGCGTCGCCATCGACTCGATCTACGACATGCGCCAGCTGTTCGACGGCATCCCGCTCGACAAGATGTCCGTGTCGATGACCATGAACGGCGCGGTGCTGCCCGTCCTCGCGCTGTACATCGTCGCCGCCGAGGAGCAGGGGGTGCCGCCGGAGAAGCTCGCCGGGACCATCCAGAACGACATCCTCAAGGAGTTCATGGTCCGCAACACCTACATCTACCCGCCGCAGCCGTCGATGCGGATCATCTCGGACATCTTCGCGTACACCTCGCAGAAGATGCCCCGGTACAACTCGATCTCCATCTCCGGCTACCACATCCAGGAGGCCGGGGCCACCGCCGACCTGGAGCTCGCCTACACCCTGGCCGACGGGGTCGAGTACCTGCGCGCGGGCCTGGACGTGGGCCTGGACGTGGACGCCTTCGCGCCGCGACTGTCGTTCTTCTGGGCGATCGGCATGAACTTCTTCATGGAGGTCGCCAAGCTGCGCGCGGCCCGGCTGCTGTGGGCCAAGCTGGTCAAGCAGTTCGACCCGAAGAACCCCAAGTCCCTGTCGCTGCGCACCCATTCGCAGACCTCCGGCTGGTCGCTGACCGCCCAGGACGTGTTCAACAACGTGACGCGTACGTGCGTCGAGGCGATGGCCGCCACCCAGGGCCACACCCAGTCGCTGCACACCAACGCCCTCGACGAGGCGCTCGCCCTGCCCACCGACTTCTCCGCCCGGATCGCCCGCAACACCCAGCTGCTGCTCCAGCAGGAGTCGGGCACCTGCCGGGTCATCGACCCGTGGGGCGGCTCCGCGTACGTCGAGAAGCTGACCCAGGACCTCGCGGCCCGGGCCTGGCAGCACATCCAGGAGGTCGAGGCGGCCGGCGGCATGGCCAAGGCCATCGACGCGGGCATCCCCAAGATGCGCGTCGAGGAGGCCGCCGCCCGCACCCAGGCGCGGATCGACTCCGGCCGCCAGCCGGTGATCGGCGTCAACAAGTACCGGGTCGAGAACGACGAGCAGATCGACGTGCTCAAGGTCGACAACTCGGCAGTGCGGGCCCGGCAGATCGAGAAGCTGCGCCGGCTGCGCGAGGAGCGCGACGAGGCGCTGACCCAGTCCGCTCTGCACGCCCTGACGGCGGCCGCCGAGGCCGGTCCGCAGCGCGGCGGCTCGCTGGACGGCAACCTGCTGCACCTGGCCGTCAACGCGGCCCGGGCGAAGGCCACGGTCGGCGAGATCTCCGACGCCCTGGAGAAGGTGTACGGCCGCCACTCCGGCCAGATCCGTACCATCTCCGGTGTGTACCGAGACGAAGCGGGCCCGTCAGCGCCCCTCCAGCGCACCCGCGACCTGGTCGAGCGGTTCGAGCAGGCCGAAGGCCGTCGCCCGCGCATCCTGGTCGCCAAGATGGGCCAGGACGGCCACGACCGCGGCCAGAAGGTGATCGCCACCGCCTTCGCCGACCTCGGCTTCACCGTCGACGTCGGCCCGCTGTTCCAGACCCCGGCCGAGGTCGCCCGCCAGGCCGTCGAGGCGGACGTCCACATCGTCGGCGTCTCGTCGCTGGCGGCCGGGCACCTCACCCTGGTGCCCGCGCTGCGCGCCGAACTCGCCGCCGCCGGACGCGAGGACATCACCATCGTGGTCGGCGGCGTCATCCCGCCGCAGGACTTCGAGGCCCTGTACCAGGCGGGCGCGGCGGCCGTGTTCGGCCCCGGCACGGTGATCCCGGACGCGGCCTTCGACCTGCTGACCGCCCTGGCCGCCGACCTCGGCCACGAGCTGTGATCGACTGACCGTCATGCCTCCACGGACGATCGACCTCGACAGCTACGTGACGGGTGTCCTGGACGGCTCGCGCGCCTGGATCGCGCGCGCCGTCACCCTCGTCGAGTCCACCCGGCCCGACCACCGCGCGCTCGCGCAGCAGCTGCTCCAGCGGCTGCTGCCGCACGCGGGCGGGGCGGTCCGGGTGGGCATCACCGGGGTGCCCGGTGTCGGCAAATCGACCTTCATCGACTCCTTCGGGACCATGCTCACGGGCCTGGGCCACCGGGTCGCCGTGCTGGCCGTCGACCCGACGTCCACGCGGACCGGCGGCTCCATCCTGGGCGACAAGACCCGGATGGAGCGGCTGGCGGTGGATCCGAACGCCTTCGTGCGGCCGTCCCCGACCTCGGGGACGCTGGGGGGCGTCGCCAAGGCCACCCGGGAGTCGATGGTGGTCATGGAGGCGGCAGGCTACGACGTCGTCCTGATCGAGACCGTCGGCGTTGGCCAGTCCGAAACGACCGTCGCCGGGATGGTGGACACCTTCCTCCTGCTCAGCCTGGCCCGTACCGGCGACCAGCTCCAGGGCATCAAGAAGGGCGTGCTGGAACTGGCGGACGTCATCGCCGTCAACAAGGCGGACGGGCCGCACGAACGGGATGCCCGCGCCGCTGCCCGTGAACTCGCGGGCGCGCTGCGGCTGTTGCAGCCCCCGGACGCGGCGTGGACGCCGCCGGTGCTGACCTGCAGCGGACTCGACGGGGCCGGGCTCGACGTGCTCTGGGAGCGGCTGCAGCAGCATCGCAAGGTGCTCGACGCCACGGGCGGGCTGGCGGCCAAGCGGCGGGAGCAACAGGTCGAATGGACCTGGTCGATGGTCCACGACCAGCTGTACGCCCGGCTGCACGAACACCCGGAGGTACGGCGGCTCACCCCGGAACTGGAGGCCCAGGTGCGGGCCGGTACGCTGCCGGCGGGGCTGGCCGCGCAACGGATCCTGGACAGCTTCTTCGGCAACTCCTGAGAGGGGAAGGGGCGTTGGCCACCACAGCGGGACGCGGGCGTGGTGCACCGACGGTCCGCTGACCCAGCACCACGCCTCGTTCCAGGTGGTTCCGGAGCCGCGTGGTCGCTGCAGCACGGTGCGGGCCACGGACGCGCGCCCGGCGGCGGTCACCGGGTCGTGCGCGGAAGCAGGAGACAGGCCCCGGCGGCCAGGACGGCAACCGCGGTGACGGCGAGCCAGACGCCCGGGCCACCGTGCAGGGACTGGAGCAGGTGGGTACCGAGCCCCGCACCCAAGGGCGAGCCGACGGCCCCGGCCAGGCCGAGGAGACCGAGGGCACGGCCGGTCCTACGGCGCGGGGCGGTGGTGACGGCCAGTTCGTCAAGGCTCGGCCCGATCAGCATCTCGGCGAGGGTGGCGGGCACCGTGAACAGCAGCAGTGACAGCCAACCGGCGTGCGGCAGCAGGGCGAGATAGGCGACGGCGAAGGCCACGAAGCCAGTGACGAGCAGGGTGCGGGGCGGCAGGTGCCCGAGGAAGCGGCGCAGCAGCGTGTACTGACAGAGCAGGACGAGGGCACCGTTGAGCGTGAAGACCACCGAGATGGCCTCGGCGCTTCCGGTGAGGGCCTTGGCGGTGAGCGGGATCACCGAGTTGAGCTGGCTGTAAACGGCCCAGTAGGCGACCGCGGCGAGGAAGAGGACGACCGGCCCCCGTCGGCCGGCGGTGGTGGTGGTCGTGACTGTGGCAGTCGTGGTGGCGCTGGGCTCGGACGCCGGCCGGTCCTTGGCTTCCCCCTTCTCCTCCTTGGCGAGGAAGGTCAGATGGAAGCCGAGGACGAGATGGGAGAGCACGGCCGCGGCGAGGATTGTGTCGAAGCCGAGCGGGTAGGCGACCGCGCCGAGAGCCGGTCCGAGGACCACGCCGACGTTTCCGAAGGTGGATCGCAGTGCGAGCATCCCGCGCGTGTCGTCGTGTGCCGCCGCCTCGGCGACCAGGCGGGCCTTGACGGACAACACCAGCAGTGAGCCGCCGATGCCGACGGCCGCGATGCCGGGCACCAGGGCCGGCCCTCCAGCGGCGATCAGCAGGTAGCCGACGATGCGGCAGGCGAAGCCCGCGGCGGTGGTGCCCCGGGGGCCGACGCGGTCCACGAGGAGGCCGGAAACCACCGAGAAGCCCTGGCCGCACAGCGAGAGCAGGCCTATCAGGAGCCCGACGCGCCCCACCGGGGTGCCGACGGCGCTCAGGTGCAGGGCGAGCAGGGGGAGGAACATGAACGTGGTGACGCCGGTGGCCAGGACGGTGACGAGCAGGGCCCGACCGGTGCCGGAGGTGCGGGACCAGGTGGAGGCGCGCGGGCGCGCCCGGGGAGGGGTGGCGGTGGCGGCGGACACGGAACTCCGTTACTGTCGTTTCCAGTTTTGACGGTGACGACTATGACGAAGGGATGCGTGACTGGTCAAGTGGATTTCGACAGTCACAGCACCGCGATGGTGCAGGGCGCGGCGGACCTGGTGAACCTCGCAACCCCCGGCCTGGCCCGGACCCGCCCCTACCAGCCCCCGCCGGAAGCCGAGCTGACCGAGCGCACGAACGCCGCCCTGCACGCGGCCGACCGCCACGCCACCCCACTCGACACCGCGGCAGCGGCGCGCCTGGCGGCCGTCGCCCCACAGCTGCGGGCCGTCTTCGAACACCTTGCGGCCGATGACGAGGACGGTGCGGTCGCAGCCGCCAACGCCCTGCTCGTGGAACTGCGCCCATTCCCCGTCCTGGAGCGACACCGCGACGAGCCGTGGCACCTGTACCACCGCAGCAGCGCCGGCGACGAGGCCTCCGACTGGGCAGCCCGCCTCGCCCTGGGGCTCGCCACCGCCCTGGGCAGCCGGTTCGCCTCCCGCCTCGGCCTGTGCTCCGCACCCGCGTGCGACCGCGCGTACGTCGACCTCTCCCGCAACGGCACCCGCCGGTTCTGCTCCACCCCCTGCCAGAACCGCGTCAAGTCCGCCGCCCACCGCGCCCGCACCCAGGGCGCCTGACCCGGCAGACGGACGCCACTACGCCACCCCATAGAACGAGTTGAGCCCGTACGCCGCCGTGGCCCACCCATGCGTGGGGCACGGCGCTTCGGCATTCGCCAGGTAGTCGAACCACACCACCTTGCCCACCTCCGCCGGCCGCCACCCCCACGCGTGCGCGAGGGCCTGGACGAGCAACAAGCCACGCCCGGTGGTCGCTTCGGATCCCGCTCCCGATACGGAAGCTCCGCACACCGATCGGCCACCTCCACCCGCACCCGCCCCCGCCCACTACGCCAGCGGACGGAGACGACACACCGCTCCCTCGTGTGCAGAAGCGCATTGGCGATGACCTCGCTCGCACACAACTCCACTTCCTGGAAATCGTCTTCGGTCAGCGGCTCCCCCCACTCCGGAGGTACTGCAAATCGGGCGGTGTTGAGCGGACTGACGATCAGATCCGACGCCATTGCTCCCCCATCCGTGCAGGTGGACGGGCGGTCGAAGTCGACGCCCGGCTCAACCCACAAGCAGTGACCGTCCGTCAGACGGCAGCGAAAGGGGATCCATGCATAGCTCTCCGCTACGTTGGCACCACCGAAAGTGGTCGCAGAGTTTCTGCGAGCCAGGGATCCCTGCTACTCGCAGTTCTTCACCGAGCCGTTTAAGGCTCAACCAACCAGGAAGGGGAGAACCATGGGATTCGGTCTTGTCGTTCGCTTCGTCGCGCACGACGCAACTGCCGCTCAGGCGTTCGATGCTCTGGCAGAGGAGGCACTCAGCGGCATCCGGGCGAAGGAGCCCGGCACCCTCGTCTACGTCAACCACGCGGTGGCGAACGACCCGCGTGTACGAGTCTTCTACGAGCTGTACACGGACCGCGAGGCATTCGAGGAGCATGAGCGCCAGCCTCATGTCCGCCGGTTCCTAGCCGAACGCGGCCAGTACCTCGACTCGTTCGAGGTCACGTTCCTGGATGAGGTCTCCGGCAACGGCGGCTCGGCCACCCAAACCGTCCGTTGAGCCCAGAGGAAAGGCGGGCCTTCGGCGCTCGGGTCGCTCAGCTCCGAAAGAGCCGCGGCATGAGGCAGGATCAACTTGCCGCGGCCATCAACCGGACAGCCAGCTGGGTGTCGCAGGTCGAACGGGGCGTCCAACCGGTTGTCCGCCTTGATGTTCTCCAACTGCTGGCGAACGGCCTCGGAGTTCCCCTTCAAACGCTTCGACCTGACGCCCCGTCTCTCGCTGTCACGACACCTGCGGCCTCGTATCAGGCCAACGACCTCGACCTGGCCCGACTGTCGCTCTCGGGGCACCCTGCTCTCGATGCGTTGCTCACCGATCAGAACCGGGGAGTCGACGATGATCCGGCCGAACTGGCCGACGCCGTCGAACGGCTGTGGCGACTGACCCACAGTGCTCAGTTCGCCGAACTGAGCACTGCCATCGCCGACATTCTGCCGAGGTTGGAGCGAACTGCACGAACCGCCGGCAGGGACGATCGCGCCGAGGTCCACCTGCTTCTCAGCCAGGCCTACCAGGCACTCGCAGCTGCTTTCGTTCGACAGGATGAGGCCGATGCGGCGTGGGTTGCCGCCGATCGCTCCATTCGAGCCGCCGAGCAGTCCGGCCGACCGCTGCACGTGTTCGCCGGCATCTTCCGGATGGCCCATGCCTTCGTCCGGCTACAGAGGCTGGACCAGGCGGAACACGTGGCGCAGAGTGCGGTCTCCGCCCTGCGAGTGCACACCTCGACCGGCGACCGGTCGCCGGAAGCACTGTCAGTCCTCGGATCGCTCCACCTGGTTCTCGCGTTGACCGCCGCTCGCGCCGGTCAACGCGAGCAGGCCCGGAAGGAAATCGGCTACGCCCGAGACATCGCCGCACAGCTCGGAGAGGACCGAAACGACTTCAATCTTGAGTTCGGTCCAACGAACGTCGAGATTCAAGCGGTCTCCACCGCCGTCGAACTCGGCGATGCGGGCGAGGCCCTGGAGCTAGGCCAACGCATCGATGCCGCGCAGCTCTCACCCGAACGAAGGTCCCGGATCCTCATCGACCTCGGACGGGCTCACGCTCAACGACGAAATCTCGGGGAAGCTCTCGATTGCCTTCTTCGCGCCGAGGAAGTGGCGCCGGAAAGCGTTCGAACCCACGTAGCGGCCCGGACAGTGATCCGTGAACTCATCCTCATCGCCGGCCGTGGCGCACCATCGGAGCTGGTGAAACTCGCCAAGCGCGCAAACGCCACGGGGTGACGCCAGCTACCGGCCCCGCGGACAGGATTGCCGCGCCGCCGCGACCGCCTCGGTGTAGAGCTCCGTGGTCAAGTCACCTTCTCGGATGCCGATTTCCGCCATCACGGCACGCACGAGAGCCAGTGCCGACGCGAGTTCGGCCTCCGCCTCCGCCACCGTCTCGACCTCGATGAACGTAGCGTCGTCCAGCTCGGGAACACGTACGAGCGTGGCCAGCACCCGGCGGCCATCGCGTTCGAAGGCGTAGTTACGGCACCGCTTCTCGAACGCGATGCGCGGCGCGAAGCCCAGGCCGCGCACGATGTCGTGCGCGGCCTCGGCGTCCTCGACCCTCGTCTCGGCCTCCGGCTTCGAGCCGGAGGCCTCGTCCACCCGAGCACCCTTGTAGGTCAGCACGGTGCGCGTGTCATCCGAGCTGTGCACGGTGCGGATCCGCAGTTCACGATCGGCACCCATCAGACTGCCGTCCGCCGCATCGTAGTAGGTGTCGCGGTAGACCTCCGCCCGGCCGACACCGTACCGACCCTCCAACTGCTTGAGCACGCCCTCCGGGTCGCGCACGACCGCCTTGAGCTCAGCCTCGATCGCCATCCTGTTCCCTCCGTGCGCCGTCGAGCGGCTTCTCACTGAGAGCAGCGCGGAGCCAGTCAAGGGAGTCGGCCGCCAGGACGGCATCGGCAAGGGCGTTGGCAGACTTCGTGGTGAGCCTTCCACGGCTGTTGTCGATCCATCGCTGCGCGTTGGCGTAACCCTGTGCCTTGTACTCGATGCCCTGGATCATGCACTCCAGCTTGTCCGCGTCCCGGGCGCACACCGCCTCCGGAGTTTCCTTCCCCTCGTACTCCGCGACAAGGTCCTGAATGGCTGAGGCCAGAAGCTCCGGCATGCCGGCGACCTGGTCGACCGTCACTGCCACCGGATCCGCGCCCGGCGCATACTTCTTACCCAGGTGATTGACGTCCCCGGTGCGCGTTTCCTGCGAGTCGTGCCAGACCGCGAGGAAGGCGGCCTGCGCTGGATCGGCACCTTCGAGTTTGGCGATGACCGACGCGATCAGCGCGGTCCGCCAGGAGTGTTCGGCGACCGATTCGGGATCGCGGACCCCTGCCATCCACCAGCCCGTGCGCTTGGTCTGCTTGAGCGTCCCGGCTTCGAACAGGAACCTCGCCACCGAGGTCAGATCCTCCGTCATCCTCCGGCTCCTCTCACGCCTCGGCAAGGCGAATCGCGTAGTGAATGCTCTCGAGCTCGCGCCGCCCCCGCCGCGAGAACTCCCCACCATCCAACATCACCGGAAGCCGTTCGCGTAGTGCCCGAGCTGCGGCTCCGGAGCGCAGCAGGTTCGGCCGCACTTGAAGCAGCGACCACACTGTGTGGATGTTGAGCTCAACGTACCCGTGCTGAGGGGTGAGACCCTGGGCAAGGTGGGTGAGGAGCTTGTCACCTACCCACGGGCCCGGCACCCCGGCCGCAATGAAGTCGTCCGAGAGTTCGAGAGACGGGACCTCACCGATCCAGTAGGCCCAGTAGTTGAGATTCGCAAGGGCCCCGTCCTCATCACCCAGTTCTGCGTCGATGAAGTGGCTCACGCGGTCGCGGTCGCCGTGGCGGGCGGAAACCATGGCGACAGAGCGGGAGTTGAGCCAGCGGGTGAGCCAGGTCTTCGGCTGCTCGATGCGCTGCTGATGCACGAGCCACTCTCGGGTGTCGCTGCGGTCGTCGTACCCTGCGAGGTACAAGGCCTGACGGCCTACGAGGAAGTGGTCCGTCCCCTGGGCTTCCTCGGCCGTCCGCCGCATGCTCGCGAAGAACCGGATCCGGTCGGCGCGGGCAAGCTCCGGCCCACTCGCCACCGGACCTCTTCGCGCACGCGGTGGGGCCGGCAGGTCCCGTACAGCCTTCGGCGCCGCTCCGCCGAGCGGCCACATGAGGATCTCCACCAGGTCTCGCTGCATCACCATCGAGCCGAGCGGGCTGCTGCGCGTCGAGGCCCGCTCCTCAAGCGCACCAGCGAGGAGGATGTCCGCCTCGAAGGCCCGTTCCAGCGTCTGCAGGAGAATGGGGGCCGTGCCCATCTGCATCAACCGGTGTCGATGTACGAGCATCTGGCCGACGGGCACGGCCGTGAGCGGACGCCGGCCGCTCTCCCAGCCGGCGATCGTGTCCGACGAGACCGCCAGGCGCTCGGCAAACTCGCCTTGCGTGCAGCCGTGCTGTTCACGTATCACCCGAAAGACGTACCCCGAGATCGCGCCGAATCGCGGATGTGAGGTCCGCCCCTGACTTGTGGTCAGGGTTTCCTGCCAGCTCGACCGCATGAGATCCCCCACCTTCGGGAGTTCGCGCCAACATACCTGTACTCGTGGTCACTTCACGCCGTGATCTCGGACACCTACCGTCGTAGAGGTCCCGATTGAGGTTAGTCGGATGCGCTCTCCACCGGGTCACGCAGCCATCGCCGACACGTAGTCGCCCGCGGGCAATCGAGCTCGGAGCACCCGGTGGGCCAGCACTACCGACAACACCACGACGAGCATCACGATCAGATGGGAGAACTCCATGGGATGGGGTACCGGCAAGGGCGGGAGCTCCGGCGGGAGCGGGGGGTCCAACGACGGCGGACAGGGTAAGCACGCGGGGAAGAAGGACTTCGGCAAGACCCCGCAGAACCAGGATCACCAGTCCGGAAAGTCCACCGGCAAGCACGGCAAGGACGGCGACAAGAGCAAGTGACCACTCACCAGCCCGGCTTGGAGCAGACAGCCCTGGGCGGTCTGCTCCAAGCGGTCTCCCAGTACCTCGGCCACGAGGTGGCCCCTGAGTGGCGGGGGGGGGGGGGGGGGGGGGGGGGGGGGGGGGGGGGGGGGGGGGGGGGGGGGGGGGGGGGGGGGGGGGGGGGGGGGGGGGGGGGGGGGG
>NZ_JBVIWC010000024.1:0-9625 GCF_055594965.1 Kitasatospora sp. NPDC040550
GGTTACATTCCGAACCCGGAAGCTAAGCCTCACAGCGCCGATGGTACTGCAGGGGGGACCCTGTGGGAGAGTAGGACGCCGCCGAACAATCATTCCAAAAAGACCCCCTCCCATTCGGGAGGGGGTCTTTTTGCGTTACCCTCTGCCAATGCAGAACCTGACCCTGACCTGGCAGACCGCCGGGGGTGCCGCCGTCGTCCTCTACGGAGGCGCGTACGCCGCTGCGAGGGTCCGGAAACCGGGGGTGTCGGCCTTGCTGCGGGAGGCCGGCACGCTGCTGGCGCTGTTCGCGCTCTGGCAGCTGGTCGGGCACCTGTCGGTGATGAGCGCCGATCACGCGTTGGACCGGGCGGGCTGGATCCACCGCACCGAGCAGGCGGTCGGCCTGCCGGACGAGGCCTCCTGGCAGGCGGCGGTCACGCCGTACCCGGTGCTGGTGCGGTTGGCGAACTACTACTACGCCGTGATGCACTTCGCCGTCATGCTCGGCGTGCTGCTCTGGGTCTTCCTGCGGCACCGGGAGCGCTACGCGTGGGTGCGGAACACGGTGGTGATCACCACGGCGGTCTGTCTGCTGGTGCAGTTCGTTCCGGTGGCGCCGCCGCGGATGCTGCCGCAGAGCGGCTTCGTGGACGTGGCCGCGGAGTACGGGCAGTCGGTGTACGGCGGCGCGGTCGGCGGGGTGGTGGTGGCGGACCAGCTGTCGGCGATGCCGTCGGTGCACGTCGCCTGGTGCGTGCTGGCGGCGGTCGCGGTGGTGCGGGTGTCGCCGAGCCCGTTCCGCTGGGTGGTGGTGCTGCACCCGCTGCTGACGGTCGCGGTGGTCGTGGTGACGGCCAACCACTTCTGGGCGGACGGCATCGTCGCCGTCGCCATCCTGCTGTTCGCCTACGCCGTCCTGGCGCTGGCGGCACGGCGACGGGGCCGGACCCCCGTCGAGACGGAGACCCGGCCCCGGGCCGGTGCCGAGGAGCGGCCCCAGCAGGTCGGTTGAGTCCTGCCGGTCACTTGACCGGCAGGGCGACCTTCCCCCAGGAGCCGTTGCTCAGCCGGGAGGTGGCCCAGTACCAGGCGATGAGCCCGGAGACGGCCGCGACCCAGCCGGCGGCCTTGCCGAGGCCGCTGTAGCCGCCGAGGACGGCGATGGCGTCGAGCACGAGGGAGACGGTGAACAGGCCGTAGACGGCGCGGCTGAACAGGCCCGCGCCCCAGCCGGCGGCGGTGAGGCTGAGGGCGAGCAGGGCCCACAGCAGCAGGAACAGGCCCGCGGCGTTCTTGCTCGCGCCGCCGGCCACCGACCAGGTCGCCCAGAAGGCGCCGAGGCTGGTGAAGGCGGTCCCGGTGAAGCCCTCGCCGCCGCGGAGCTGCCAGAGGCCCGCGATGAAGAGGGTGACGCCGCCGAGCAGGTGGGCGAGGTGGGCCGCGTCCCCGACGCCGGTGCCGTGCAGGATCCCGGTGGAGAGCAGACCGTAGGCGAGCAGTGTCAGGCCGAGGGCGAGGTAGCCGAGGTTACCCGCGTCGGCTCCGGTGGAGCGGGCGTTCGTTGCCCCGGTAGCGTCGTTGCTCACCGGAGGCTCCTTTCACTCTGGGCGCGCGCAGGGCGCAGTGACGCTTGGTGTCGTTCCGATGAGTGGATGCGCGCGACCGCGCCGAGGGCGCACGGCTGTGAGCGTGCGCGGGCTGCGGTCAGAAGTGAGGTCAGAAGCGACGGGCCTGCGGAGAGCCGCTGGTCACGTCCCCGCCGGGGGATTCCCCGGCGAGATCGGTTTACCCGGCCCTGCTCGCTTGTACCCTTGTGAACATAACAATTTGTGACGATGTCAGCTGTGGAACGCTCACGACTGGCGCTGGGTCGGAACCCGGAGCGTCAGGATCGCCATGTCGTCGGACGGCGGCTCGGGGGCGAAGCGCTCGACCGCGCGCTGCACCCGCATGGCGACGGCACCGGCGGTCAGCCCGGTGCAGCCGGTGAGCACCTCGGCGAGGCCGTCGTCGCCGAGCATCCGCCGGCCCTCGCGGCGTTCGGTGACGCCGTCGGTGACGCAGAGCAGGACCTCGCCGGGCGCCAGCACCAGGTGCTCGGCGGTGAGTTCGAGGTCGTCCATGACGCCGAGCAGCGGCTGCGGGGTGGCGGCCCGGTCGACCTGGCCGTCGGTGCGCAGCCGCAGCGGCAGCGGGTGGCCGGCGCAGACCAGGGACAGTTCGGTGCTGCCGTCCGGGCGAGGCGTCAGCTCGCCGTAGAGCAGGGTGAGGAAGCGGCTGCGCGCGCCCTCGTCCAGGATGGCCGCGTTGAGCCGGCGCAGTACCTGCGGGGCGTCCAGGCCCTCGCGGGCGAGCAGGCGCAGCGAGTGCCGGGCCAGGCCGGTGACGGAGGCGGCCTCGGGGCCGGTGCCGCAGACGTCGCCGATGGCGAAGCCGTAGGTGCCCTCGCGAATGGTGAACAGGTCGTAGAAGTCGCCGCCGACCTCGTTGCCCTCGCCGGCGGCCTGGTAGTAGACGTCCACTTCGACGCCGGGGATCTCGGGCAGGTCCGGCGGGAGCAGGCTGCGCTGGAGGGCCTGGCTGGTCGCGGTGCGCTCGGAGTAGAGACGGGAGTTGTCGAGGGCCAGGGCGGCCCGGCGGGAGAGGTCCTCGGCGAGTTCGAGGATCTCCTGCCGGAACCGCACGCCGGCCGGGACGCCGAGGGCGAGCAGGCCGATCACCCGGTTGCGGGCGGTCAGCGGCAGGACGACGGTCTCGCCGAGCAGGCCGGCGAGTTCGGGGCTGTCGGTGAGGCCGCGGGCCCCGGCGGTCTCGGCGGGCGCGGTCCAGAAGCGGACGCCGTGGGTGGGTCCGGCCTCGGGGGCGGGGGTCTTGTCGAGGAGGTCGCGCAGCGGGTCGATCCGGTCCTCGTCCTCGTGCAGGACGAAGGCGAGGCCGGCCGAGGAGCTGTGGTCGCCGTTGGTGTAGACGGCGCACCAGGAGGCGAGGGTGGGGACGGCCATCTGGGCCATCAGTGCCAGGGTCTGCTCGTGTTCGAGGGTGCCGGCCAGCAGGTCGGAGGCTTCGACGAGGAAGGAGAGCGAGCCCCGGCGCAGCCGTTCGAGCTCGGTCAGCCGGGTGCTCTCGACGGCCAGGGCGACCCGGTCGGCGGCGAACTGGAGGCGCAGCGCGTCCTCGTTGTCGTAGCGGCCGGGGGCGGCGGTGGCGATGCCGAGCGAGCCGATCAGGCGGCCCTCGACCTTGAGCGGGACGGTGACCAGGGAGCGCATGCCGCTGCCGGTGAGCAGGGGCAGGCCGGTGGGGCGGGCGGCGAGGTCCTCGTGGACGGTGGGCAGCCGGGCGGAGTCGTAGCGGTTGCCGGTGCCCACCGGGAAGCGGGTGTGCCGGCGGTGCCCGGTGGTCAGGCCGGTGGCGGCGCGGACCTCGAACTCGGCCTCGTCGTCGGTGGTGAGCAGCAGGTAGGCGGCGTCCGCGTCGAGCAGGTCGCGGGCGCGTTCGACGGTGCGCTGGAGGAGGGTTTCGAGGTCGTCGGTGGCGACCGGCCCGGCCAGCAGGTCGAGCCGGGGACCGGTCGGGTCGGGGCGCTCGCCGGGCAGGGCGCGGGCGGGGGAGCGCAGGACGGCGCGGTCGGGTTCGAGGACGAGCAGGCAGAGGGTGGAGGCGACGCCCTCGGTGTCGCGCACGCGCACCTGGACGCCGTAGACCTCGACCTCCTCGCCGTCGGCCCGGCGCACGCCGTAGTCGCCCTCCCACCGGGCCAGCCGGAGGGTGTCGGTGAGGCCGAGGCCGCGGCCGGGGGACTGCGGCCAGACCGCGAGGTCGGCCCAGGGGCGGCCCAGCACGGTGGCGGCGGGGTACCGGAAGAGGGATTCGGCGTCCGGGTTCCAGGCCAGGACGCGGCCGTCGTCGTCGAGCTGGACGACGGCGACGTGCACCGGTCCGGGGCTGCTGGGCAGGTCGCTGCCGGGGGTGGCGGGGACGGCGTAGCGGGTGCCGGCCACGTGGGCGGGCAGGGCGAGCCGGAACCAGACGGTCTTCTGGCCGGCCGCGTACTCGACGCCCCAGCGTTCGGCGAGTGCGGAGCACATCAGCAGGCCGCGGCCGCCCTCGCCGTCGGGGTCGGCGAAGCGCTCGGAGGCGGACACCGGGCCGTCGCCGAGCGAGGGCAGGCCGCGCTCGGGGTGGTGGTCGGTGACCTCGATCCGGACGCTCTCCTCCTCGCGCAGGCAGCAGACCTCGGCGGCGGTGCCGGCGTGCACGACGGCGTTGGTGACCAGCTCGCTGACCAGGACGACGGCGTCGTCGACGACCTCGGGCAGGCCCCAGCCGAGCAGCGCGTCCCGGACGAAGCCCCGGGCGGCGGCTGCGGACCGGCCGTCGGGGTCGAAGGTGGCGGCTGCGCGCGCGGTGACCACGTTGCCACTTCTCCTCTGCTGCTCTGGCCCTGACTGTCCGGGGCTCGTGCCGACCTCCCCGTGCGCGCCGTCGGGTGGGCGGCGTCGTCGGGTCGGGTCGTGGCCCGGTGCAGCGCTCCACCCTACTTTCCGCTTGGTGCCCCGTGGGGGCGGGGCGGCGAAACAGGCACCGGAGGGTGATTCTGCCCACCTGTTTCGGACGGTGCGGGGACAACCCTGTGCAACCAGCCGTATACCCGGCGCCAGTGCTGCCAGACTGGGGGGTCCGCGACGGCCGGTGGGAGCAGTACGGTCATGTGGATGCCGGTGGGCCGTGAGGGCCGGCCGGTACGCAGCCCAGCCGGGTCGGTGCCCGGGTCCGTGCCGTTTCGGCGCGGCGGTCACCGGACAGTTCACACGATGTGGGAGGGGCCCGTTGAGTTCGGCCACCAAGGACGCCACCAAGGACGCCACCGGTACGACGCCGCAGGCTCCGCGCGGCGGGCGGTCCGGGACCGCGCCGCGGATCGCGGCCGGCCGGCGAGCGGGCCACAGCCGCGGCGCGGAGCCCGCCGAGCTGCGCAAGCTGTTGGCCGCGCTGACCGCGATGCGGGACGGCAACTTCCGTCGCCGGCTGACGGTGCCGGGCGACGGGCCGTTGGCGGAGATCGCCGCGGTGTTCAACGAGGTCGCCGAGCGCAACCAGCACCTGACCGGTGAACTGGCCCGGGTGCGGCGGGCGGTGGGCCGTGAGGGTCGGCTGAACGAGCGGCTGGAGACCGGTGCGGGCGAGGGCGCCTGGATGGCGGCGGTCGACAACTGCAATGCGCTGATCGACGACCTGGCCCGGCCGATGGCCGAGGTGGGCCGGGTGCTGACCTCGATCGCCGAGGGCGACCTGGACCAGAAGATGGAGCTGCGCTCGCTGCACAGCAACGGGGTGAGCCACCCGTTGCGCGGCGAGTACCTGAGGATCGGCCGGACGGTCAACGGGCTGGTGGACCAGCTCTCCGAGTTCACCGACGAGGTGACCCGGGTGGCCCGCGAGGTGGGCACCGAGGGCAAGCTCGGCGGGCAGGCCAAGGTCCGCAGCGTGTCGGGCAGTTGGAAGGACCTGGCGGACTCGGTCAACACCATGGCCGGGCGGCTGACCGCGCAGGTGCGCAACATCGCCCAGGTGACCACGGCGGTGGCCAAGGGCGACCTGTCCCGCAAGGTGACCGTCGACGTGGCCGGCGAGATGCTGGAGTTGAAGAACACCGTCAACACGATGGTGGACCAGCTGAACGGCTTCGCCGCCCAGGTGACCACGGTGGCCCGGGACGTCGGCACCGAGGGCCGGCTGGGCGGTCAGGCGCAGGTGCCGGGCGTGGCCGGGGTCTGGCGCGAGCTGACCGACTCGGTGAACTTCATGGCCGACAACCTGACCGGCCAGGTGCGCAACATCGCCCAGGTGACCACGGCGGTGGCGCGCGGGGACCTCTCGCAGAAGATCGAGGTGGACGCGCGCGGCGAGATGCTGGAGCTCAAGAACACCATCAACACGATGGTGGACCAGCTCTCCGGCTTCGCCGAACAGGTGACCCGGGTGGCCCGCCAGGTGGGCACCGAGGGGCGGCTGGGCGGGCAGGCCCAGGTGCCCTGGGCGGCCGGGGTGTGGCGGGATCTGACCGACAACGTCAACTTCATGGCGAACAACCTCACCGATCAGGTGCGCAACATCGCCCAGGTGACGACCGCGGTCGCCAAGGGCGACCTGTCGCAGAAGATCCAGGTGGACGCCCGGGGCGAGATCCTGGAGTTGAAGAACACCATCAACACCATGGTCGACCAGCTCTCGGCCTTCGCCGACGAGGTCACACGCGTCGCCCGGGACGTCGGCACCGAGGGCATCCTCGGCGGTCAGGCCAGCGTGCCCGGGGTGTCCGGGACGTGGAAGGACCTGACCAACAGCGTCAACCTGATGGCCAACAACCTGACCAGCCAGGTCCGCAACATCGCCGAGGTGACCACGGCGGTGGCCCGCGGCGACGTGTCGAAGAAGATCACCGTCGACGCCCGGGGCGAGATCCTGGAGCTGGTGACCACCGTCAACACCATGGTCGACCAGCTGTCCGCCTTCGCCGACGAGGTGACCCGGGTGGCCCGCGAGGTGGGCACCGAGGGCATCCTGGGCGGCCAGGCGCGGGTGCGCGGGGTGTCGGGCATCTGGAAGGACCTGACCGACAACGTCAACTTCATGGCGTCGAACCTGACCGGACAGGTGCGCAACATCGCCGAGGTCGCCTCCGCGGTGGCCCGCGGCGACCTCTCCAAGAAGATCACCATCGATGCCCAGGGCGAGATCGCGACGCTCGCCGGGACGCTGAACACCATGGTCGACCAGCTGTCCGCGTTCGCGGTCGAGGTGACCCGGGTGGCCCGCGAGGTGGGCACCGACGGCACCCTGGGCGGTCAGGCGAGCGTGCCGGGCGTGGCCGGCATCTGGAAGGACCTGACCGACAACGTCAACCAGATGGCCAACAACCTCACCGGCCAGGTCCGCAACATCGCGCTGGTGATCACCGCGGTGGCCCGCGGCGACCTCTCGCAGAAGATCGACGTGGACGCGCGCGGCGAGATCCTCCAGCTCAAGACCAACATCAACACCATGGTCGACCAGCTCTCCGCCTTCGCCGACGAGGTCACCCGGGTCGCCCGCGAGGTGGGCACCGACGGGCGGCTCGGCGGCCAGGCCCGGGTGCCCGGGGTGGACGGCACCTGGCAGGACCTCACCGAGTCGGTGAACGAGCTGGCCAACAACCTGACCCGGCAGGTGCGCGCGATCGCCCAGGTCGCCACCGCGGTGACCAGGGGCGACCTGAGCCTGCGGATCGACGTGGACGCCGCCGGGGAGCTCGACGAGCTCAAGGACAACATCAACCAGATGATCGCCAACCTGCGCGAGACCACTCGCACCAACCAGGAGCAGGACTGGCTCAAGACCAACCTGGCCCGGATCTCCGGCCTGCTCCAGGGCCGCCGGGACCTGGAGGCCGTGGCCTCGCTGATCATGACCGAGCTGACCCCGGTGGTCTCCGCCCAGCACGGCGCCTTCTTCCTGGCCCAGCCGGCCGGGCGGACCGCCGAACTGATCACCGAGGACGACGACGAGAACGACACCGTGCTGCGGCTGATCGGCAGCTACGGCTACCAGCGGCGGGCGATGCCGACCACCTTCCGGCCGGGCGAGTCGCTGATCGGCCAGGCGGCGGTGGAGAAGCGGGCGATCATCGTCAAGGAGGCGCCGCCCGGCTACCTCAAGATCGCCTCCGGCCTCGGCGAGGCCTCGCCGGCCCACATCGTGGTGCTGCCGGTGCAGTTCGAGGGCAGGCTGCTGGGCGTGATCGAGCTGGCCACGTTCAGCTCCTTCACCACCGTCGCACTGGACTTCCTCAACCAGATCGCCGACCTGATCGGCGTCACCGTCAACACCATCAGCGTCAACACCAAGACCGAGGGCCTGCTGCTGGAGTCCCAGCGGCTCACCGCCGAACTCTCCATGCGATCGGCCGAGTTGGAGGCGCGCCAGGAGGAACTGGAGCGCACCAACGAGGAGTTGCAGGAGAAGGCCGAGCAACTCGCCCAGCAGAACCGCGACATCGAGATCAAGAACAGCGAGATCGAGGAGGCACGGCAGGTCCTGGAGGAGCGCGCCGAGCAGCTCGCCCTGGCCTCCCGGTACAAGAGCGAGTTCCTCGCCAACATGTCGCACGAGCTGCGCACCCCGCTCAACTCGCTGCTGATCCTGGCCAAGCTGCTCTCCGACAACAACGAGGGCAACCTCTCGCCCAAGCAGGTCGAGTTCGCCGACACCATCCACGGCGCCGGCTCCGACCTGCTCCAGCTGATCAACGACATCCTCGACCTGTCCAAGGTCGAGGCCGGCAAGATGGACGTCCGCCCGGCCCGGATCGCCCTGGTCCAGCTGGTCGACTACGTCGAGGCCACCTTCCAGCCGGTCGCCCTGGACAAGAACCTGGACTTCGCGGTCCGGGTCTCGCCCGCCCTGCCGGTCACCCTGCACACCGACGAGCAGCGGCTCCAGCAGGTACTGCGCAACCTGATCTCCAACGCCGTCAAGTTCACCGACGCCGGCGGCGTCGACTTCTCGATCAGCGCGGCCGGCCGGGACGTCCCCCAGCACGTGCGCGAGCGGCTGCTGGAGTTCGGCTCGATCCAGGGCCCGGACGAGGAGCTGATCGCCTTCTCGGTCTCCGACACCGGCATCGGCATCCCCGGCAACAAGCTGCGGGAGATCTTCGAGGCGTTCAAGCAGGCCGACGGCACCACCAGCCGCAAGTACGGCGGCACCGGCCTCGGGCTGTCGATCAGCCGCGAGATCGCCCGGCTGCTCGGCGGGGAGATCCACGCCGAGAGCGAGCTGGGCAAGGGCTCGACCTTCACGCTCTACCTGCCGCTGCGCACCGACGCCCCGGAGGCCACCGCCGAGCGGCTCCTGGAGCGCCCGGGGCCGGTGAACCCGCCCGCGCTGCGCGCCTCGGTCGGGGTGACCCCGGTCGGCCTGCCGGTGCCGGTCGGTGAGAGCCCGGCCGACCACTGGGCCCAGGAGGTCCGGGAGATGGCCGAGGAGCGCCGCCGCGGGGCGGTGGAGCGCCGCCGCAGCGCCGCCCTGGAGAGCGCCGCGGTGCCGCGGGCGGTGGAGCCCGCGCAGCAGCCCCGGTCGGCCCGCGGCGACACCCGCTTCGACGGCCAGCAGGTGCTGATCGTGGACGACGACGTGCGCAACGTGTTCGCCCTGACCAGCGTGCTGGAGCAGCACGGGCTGACCGTCCTGTACGCGGAGAACGGCCGCGAGGGCATCGAGATGCTGGAGCAGCACGAGAACGTGGCGCTGGTCCTGATGGACATCATGATGCCGGAGATGGACGGCTACGCGACCACCGAGGCGATCCGCCGGATGCCCCAGTTCGCCGGCCTGCCGATCATCGCGCTGACCGCCAAGGCGATGAAGGGCGACCGGGAGAAGTCCCTGGAGGCGGGTGCCACCGACCACATCACCAAGCCGGTGGAGACCGACCACCTGCTGTCGGTGATGTCCGAGTGGCTGAATGGCGACCGCGCGTGAGTCCGTCGCCTGGCGGGGGGGGGGGGGGGGGGGGCAGGGGTTTTGGTCTGCATTTGGGAAGGGTTTGTTGGTGGGAGGGCAGGGGAAATAGAGGGGTTCCAAAAGATTTTGGAGGCGACGA
>NZ_JBVIWC010000024.1:9635-145228 GCF_055594965.1 Kitasatospora sp. NPDC040550
TTTTTTTTGGGGGGCTTGTTGCTGCCTGACCCCCCCCCCCCCCCCCCCCTCCCCCCCCCCCCCCCCCCCCCCCCCCCCCCCTTCCCCCCCCCCCTGCCGGTCGGCCGGTTTGCTGGCGGACCGGCCCGGGAACCCGGTAGGGTCACCGAGCGTTGCGAACAGTGACCGGACGGCGACATGCTGCTGAGCGTGCGCCGGAGCACCGGCTGTGCGCCGCTCCGGATCGGGTCCCGACGGAGCGATGTGCCGGGCGAGGGGGTGCGGCTAGCATGACCGGGGTAGCGGTGGGCAGTACGCGAGTGCCCGCACCGGGCGGCAGGCAGGCGACAGGAGGGCGAGCCCCGATGCAGAAGGCGAAGATCCTCCTGGTCGACGACCGGCCGGAGAACCTGCTGGCGCTGGAGGCGATCCTCTCCGCCCTGGACCAGACGCTGGTCCGCGCCGCCTCCGGCGAGGAGGCGCTCAAGGCGCTGCTGACGGACGACTTCGCGGTGATCCTGCTGGACGTCCAGATGCCCGGGATGGACGGCTTCGAGACGGCCGCCCACATCAAGCGCCGCGAGCGCACCCGGGACATCCCGATCATCTTCCTGACCGCGATCAACCACGGCCCGCACCACACCTTCCGCGGCTACGCGGCCGGTGCGGTGGACTACATCTCCAAGCCCTTCGACCCGTGGGTGCTGCGCGCCAAGGTCTCGGTCTTCGTCGACCTGTACGTCAAGAACTGCCAGTTGAAGGAGCAGGCCGCGCTGCTGCGGCTGCAGCTGGAGGCGGGCGGCGGCGAGCCGGCCCTCGGCGGGGCGCTGCTCGGCGAGCTGTCCGCGCGGCTGGCGGCGGTCGAGGAGCAGGCGGAGGCGCTGGGCAAGCAGTTGGACGGGGCCGAGGACGCCGGGGTGGCCGCCACCGCGGCGCACCTGGAGCGCAAGCTCGCCGGACTGCGCCGGGCCCTCGACGCGATGCGCCCCGGTACGCCGTAGGTCGACCCCCGGATGTTCACTCTTCCGGGTGGTTTGCTGCTGCGCCCGGGTGAAACCTGGTCAGCGTGACGGTGTGTCTGCGACACGTCCCGTCGCCCGGGCTCGGCCGCGTGGGCACTGGTCCCCTGCCCCGGTAGGCTGCTGACCCATGGCCACTCGTACGCCCGGAAACGCCGCACGCAAACCGAGTCCGGGACCGTCCAAGAAGGCCGCGGCCAAGGCCCCGGGCAAGCCGCCCGCCAAGAAGGCGGCCACCCGCCGGGCCCCCGCGAAGAGGACGGCGGCCAAGTCGGCCCCGCCGCCCCCGCCGCGCCGGGGGCTCGTGATGGGCGCCCTCAACGCCCTCGCCAGCCCGATCGCCGCGATCTTCCGCGGCTTCGGCGACGGCGCCAAGAACCTCCACCCGGACCACCGCAAGGACGGCATCGGCCTGCTGCTGTTCGCGCTGGCGCTGGTGGTCGCGGCCGGCACCTGGTTCAGCTCGGAGGGCTGGCTGAACGGGGCGGCCACCGCCGTGGTGTCCGGGCTGTTCGGGCGACTCGACGTGCTGGTGCCGTTCCTGCTGGCCGCGATCGCCATCCGGCTCTGGCGCCACCCGGAGCTGCCGGAGGCCAACGGCCGGATCGTGATCGGGCTGAGCACCCTGCTGATCGGCATCCTCGGCCTGGTCCACATCGGCTGCGGCGCTCCCACCATGGGCAGCGGCGCCTCCCGGATAAGGGCGGCGGGCGGGATCATCGGCTGGGCCGCCTCGACCCCGATGATGGCCGCCGCCGGTGCGGTGCTGGCCGTGCCGCTGCTCCTGCTGCTGGCCTTCTTCGGGCTGCTGGTGGTCACCGCGACCCCGGTCAACCGGATCGGCGAGCGGGTGCGCGGGCTGGGGATAAGGCTCGGCGTGGTCGAGCCGGGGCCCGAGGACCAGCTGCGCTGGGGGCGCACGCCGGAGCACGAGCCGTCCACCGATCCGCCGGAGGACGCCGACCCCGAGGCGCTGCCGTACACCGTCGACACCGACGGTGACGGCCCCCTCGACGAGGTGGGCGCCCGGCGGCGCCGCCGCCGGCGCAAGCAGTCCGTCGAGGACGACGAGGGGCAGCCGGAGGCCGTCCGCCGCATCTCCCTGGACAAGGAGCCACTGGACCAGGAGCCGCTGGACCCGTACGCCACCCGCGACCTGGCCGCCGGCGCCGCCGCCGACCTGGACGGCGCCCTGGTCTACGGGGTGCCCGCCTCCTCGGCGGTGGCGGACATGATGCACCAGGTCAAGGACCTCACCGCAGCGCCGGAGGAGCCCGCCGTCCCGGCCGCCCGCAGCGGCGGCCCGGGGGCACCCGCGGAGCACGGCCCCGCCCCGGTGCGGATGGAGCAGCTCCAGCTCGGCGAGGGGATCACCTACGCGCTGCCCTCGCTCGACCTGCTGGAGCGCGGCGGCCCGGCCAAGGCCCGCAGCGCCCTCAACGACGAGGTGGTGGCCCAGCTCACCGGCACCTTCGCCGAGTTCAAGGTGGACGCGAAGGTCACCGGCTTCACCCGCGGCCCGACGGTCACCCGTTACGAGGTCGAGCTCGGCCCGGCCGTCAAGGTGGAGCGGATCACCGCGCTCGCCAAGAACATCGCGTACGCGGTGGCCAGCCCGGACGTGCGGATCATCAGCCCGATCCCGGGCAAGTCCGCGGTCGGCATCGAGATCCCCAACCGGGACCGCGAGATGGTCAACCTCGGCGACCTGCTGCGCTCGCGCACGGCCGCCGAGGACACCCATCCGATGGTCGTCGGCATGGGCAAGGACGTCGAGGGCCACACCGTGATGGCCAACCTCGCCAAGATGCCGCACATCCTGGTGGCCGGCGCCACCGGCGCGGGCAAGTCCTCCTGCATCAACTGCCTGATCACCTCGATCCTCGCCCGGGCCACCCCGGACGAGGTGCGGATGGTGCTGGTCGACCCCAAGCGGGTCGAGCTGACCGCGTACGAGGGCATCCCGCACCTGATCACGCCGATCATCACCAACCCCAAGAAGGCCGCCGAGGCCCTCCAGTGGGTGGTGCGCGAGATGGACCTGCGCTACGACGACCTGGCGGCCTTCGGCTTCCGGCACGTGGACGACTTCAACGCGGCGGTGAAGGCCGGCAAGGTCACCCCGCCGCTGGGCAGCGAGCGGGAGCTGCGGCCGTACCCGTACCTGCTGGTGATCGTCGACGAGCTGGCCGACCTGATGATGGTCGCGCCGCGCGACGTCGAGGACTCGGTGGTCCGGATCACCCAGCTGGCCCGCGCGGCCGGCATCCACCTGGTGCTCGCCACCCAGCGGCCCTCGGTGGACGTCGTGACCGGCCTGATCAAGGCCAACGTGCCGTCCCGGCTGGCCTTCGCGACCTCCGCGATGGCCGACTCCCGGGTCATCCTGGACCAGCCCGGCGCGGAGAAGCTGATCGGCAAGGGCGACGCGCTGTTCCTCCCGATGGGTGCGAGCAAGCCGATCCGCATGCAGGGCGCCTTCGTCACGGAGGCGGAGATCGCCAGGGTGGTGCAGCACTGCAAGGACCAGCTGTCCGCCGTCTACCGGGACGACGTGACGGTCGGGGGCGGGCCCAGGAAGGAGATCGACGAGGAGATCGGCGACGACCTGGACCTGTTGATCCAGGCGGCCGAGCTGGTGGTCTCCACCCAGTTCGGCTCGACCTCGATGCTCCAGCGCAAGCTCCGGGTCGGCTTCGCCAAGGCGGGCCGGCTGATGGACCTGATGGAGTCGCGCGGGATCGTCGGCCCGAGCGAGGGCTCCAAGGCCCGCGACGTGCTGGTGAAGCCGGACGAGCTGGACGGCGTGCTGGTCACCCTGCGGGGCTGAGCCGGGCCGCCGGGCTGCGCCGGCCGCGGGGCTGAGCCGGGGCCCGGGACCGGCCCCGCAGGGCTGACGGGGCGTGCCCTCCGGGTGGGTTCACTCGTTCGGAGGAGGGTAGGCGCGGTACGGGGAACCGAATGTGCGTACGCGGCGTCACTGGCCGGAAAGCGCACTCCGGGTTCCCCGGCCCGCCCTCGCTGACGACCGTTCAGCGGGGGGCCGGCGCCCGGCCGGGGCGGGCACGCGCATTCGGTCCCGTTCCGCTTGAGAAACGATCCGCCCGCGCCCCTAGACTGTTCTCCAGCAGGTGGCCATCCGCTCGAAAGGCGTGCCCCGTGACCATCGGCAAGTCCTCCGACCGCGAGAACGCCCCGTCATCCGTCGAGCCGACCGACGACGTGGTGCAGGCGGCCGATGCCCCGAGCATCGGCCGGGTGCTGTCCGCCGCCCGTCTCGAGGCGGGACTCACGGTGGACCAGGTGAGTACCGCCACCCGTGTCCGGGTGCCGATCGTCCATGCCATCGAGGAGGACGACTTCGACCGCTGCGGCGGCGACTTCTACGCCCGCGGGCACATCCGCGCGATCGCCCAGGCGGTCGGCGCGGACGGCGAGGCCCTGGTCGCCCGCTACGACGCCGCGCACGGCGGCTCACCGGCCTCCAAGCGCCCCGCCACCCAGCTGATGGACAGCGGCCCGATCAAGGTGCCCGGCCGCAGCCGGCCGAACTGGGCGGCCGCCATGGTCGCCGCGATCGTCGCGGTGGTCGCGCTGATCGGCTTCAACCTGGTCAGCGGCAAGAGCGGCCACGGCACCACCGGCTCGGCCAGCGCGCCGCTGCCCAGCGGTTCCGGCACCGGCTCGGTCGCCCCGGCCACGCCGACCGTCCAGCCGCCGGCGCCCGCGCCGAGCGCCGCCGCGATCGCCGCCGTCCCGGCCGACAAGGTCACCGTGAAGCTGGTCGCCGAGGGCACCAGCTGGGTCTCCGCGACGGACGGCAGCGGCAAGTCGCTGTTCCAGAACAACATCAGCGACGGCCAGGACCAGACCTTCACCGACCCCAAGCAGATCAAGCTGGTGCTCGGCAACGGCGGGGCCGTGCACGCGTACGTCAACGGCAAGGACCTCGGTGTCCTCGGCAAGGACGGCCAGGTGGTGCACGTCACGTACACCCCCGGCGACCCGCAGGCGGGCTGACCACAGGGCCCGCCGAGGGCCGTCGATGATCAGCTGATCCGTGGCACGCGGCCTCCGGGGCGAACGGCACCGGAGGCCGCGCGTTAATCTTGGCCCTATGCCTGAACGCCGCACTGTCGCCCTTGTCACGCTCGGATGCGCCCGCAACGAGGTGGACTCCGAGGAACTCGCCGGGCGACTGGAAGCCGACGGCTGGTTGCTCGTCGACGATGCCGCCGAGGCCGATGTCGCCGTCGTCAACACCTGCGGCTTCGTCGAAGCCGCCAAGAAGGACTCCGTCGACGCCCTGCTGGAGGCCAACGACCTCAAGGGGCACGGCCGCACCCAGGCCGTCGTCGCGGTCGGCTGCATGGCCGAGCGGTACGGCAAGGAGCTCGCCGACGCGCTGCCGGAGGCCGACGGGGTGCTCGGCTTCGACGACTACTCCGACATCTCCGACCGCCTGCAGACCATCCTCTCCGGCGGCCACCACGCCCCGCACATCCCGCGCGACCGCCGCAAGCTGCTGCCGATCAGCCCGGCCGAGCGGCAGTCCGCCGCCGAGTCCGTCGCGCTGCCCGGCCACGGCGCCGAGGCCGCCGCCGAGCCGATCAGCGACCTGCCCGACGGCCTCGCCCCGGCCTCCGGCCCGCGCACCCTGCGCAAGCGGCTGGACGACAGCCCGGTCGCCTCGGTCAAGCTCGCCTCCGGCTGCGACCGGCGCTGCTCCTTCTGCGCCATCCCCGCCTTCCGCGGCTCCTTCATCTCCCGCCGCCCCTCCGACGTCCTGCAGGAGGCCCAGTGGCTGGCCGGGCAGGGCGTCCGCGAGATCGTCCTGGTCAGCGAGAACAACACCTCGTACGGCAAGGACCTCGGCGACATCCGGCTGCTGGAGACCCTGCTCGGCGAGATCTCCGCGATCGAGGGCGTCGAGCGGGTGCGGGTCTCCTACCTGCAGCCGGCCGAGATGCGCCCCGGCCTGATCGACGCGATGACCGGCACCGCCGACGTGCTGCCCTACTTCGACCTGTCCTTCCAGCACTCGGCGCCCGCCGTGCTGCGCCGGATGCGCCGCTTCGGCTCCACCGACCAGTTCCTCCAGCTGCTCGGGACCATCCGGGACAAGGCCCCGCAGGCCGGCGCCCGGTCCAACTTCATCGTCGGCTTCCCCGGTGAGACCGAGGAGGACTTCGCCGAGCTGGAGCGCTTCGTCACCCACGCCGGGCTGGACGCGATCGGCGTCTTCGGCTACTCCGACGAGGACGGCACCGAGGCGGCCACCTACGACGGCAAGCTGCCCGAGGACGTCGTCGCCGACCGGCTGGCCCGGCTGAGCCGGCTCGCCGAGGAGATGACCGCCCAGCGGGCCGAGCAGCGGATCGGCACCGAGGTCGAGGTGCTGATCGAGTCGATCGAGGACGGCGTGGTCGAGGGCCGCTCCGCCCACCAGGCGCCCGAGACGGACGGCCTGACCACCCTGCACGGCGTCGAGGACCCGCGGGTCGGGCAGTTCTGGCGGGCCACCGTGGTGGCCAGCGAGGGCGTCGACCTGATCGCCGAGGCGCTGGAACAGGTGCGACGGCCCGCGACGTCGGGGGCCGAGGCTCCGGGAGCCGGGGAATGACCAAGGGGCCCGGGGCCCCGGCCGCGGCCCACCCGGGCAGACCGGCGGCCGCCGTTCCGCCGGCGCCGGGGGTCTGGAACATCGCCAACGTGCTCACCATGGTCCGGGTGCTGCTGGTCCCGGTCTTCGTGGCCCTGCTGTTCGCCGACGACGGGCACAACCCCAAGTGGCGCGCGGTCGCCTGGGCGGCGTTCGCGATCGCGATGATCACCGACCTGTTCGACGGTGAGATCGCCCGCCGCAAGGGCCTGGTCACCGACTTCGGCAAGATCGCCGACCCGATCGCCGACAAGGCGATCATGGGCTCGGCGCTGATCGGCCTCTCGGTGCTGGGCGACCTGCCCTGGTGGGTCACCGTGGTGATCCTGGCCCGCGAGCTCGGCATCACCCTGATGCGCTTCTGGGTGATCCGCTACGGCGTCATCCCGGCCAGCCGCGGCGGCAAGCTCAAGACGCTGACCCAGGGCACGGCGGTCGGCATGTACGTGCTGCCGCTGACCGGCTGGCTGGCCACCGGGCGGGCCGTCCTGATGGCCGCGGCGGTGCTGCTGACCGTCGGCACCGCGCTGGACTACATCGGCCAGGCGCTGCGCCTGCGCCGCGAGGGCATGACCGCGGAGCACGCGGACCGCTAGCGGACGGAGGGGGCCGGGGTGACGGACCACGAGCTGTACGGGCTGGCCGAGCGGGCGCACGCGGCGCTGCGGGCCGAGGGCGGCACGCTGGCCGTCGCCGAGTCGCTGACCGGTGGGCTGCTCGCCGCCGCCCTGGTGGACGTCCCCGGGGCGTCCGCGACCTTCCGCGGGTCGGTCACCGCGTACGCGACCGAGGTGAAGGCCTCGGTGCTCGGTGTGGACGAGGGCCTGTTGGACGTGTACGGTCCGGTCCACCCGGTGGTGGCCCGGCAGATGGCCGAGGGCGTACGCGGGTTGCTGGGGGCCACCTACGGGCTCGCGACGACCGGCGTGGCCGGTCCGGAGCCGCAGGACGGGCAGCCGGTGGGCACGGTACACCTGGCGGTCGCCGGCCCGGGGGGAACTCTGGTCAGTTCGCCCCTGCTGTCGGGCGCCCGTGCCACAATCCGTCACGGCGCGGTGACCGCCGCGCTGGAGCTGCTCGTCGGCCGGCTCGCTCGATGACGGGGCCCGCGGACGGATCTCCACCCAACCGAGATCTGCCGAACCGGCGCGCGGGGTATGACACAGCTGGAGGATCGTGTTACATCCAACGGCCTGGTTGGGCAGAAACCAGGTGGCGAACGAGTTGCGTGACGGTGGCCGGGCGGGCCGAGGCGGGTACCACGAGGGGCCCGCGAACCCGGGTAGGACACCGGCACGAGGAGGGGGACGGCCTTGCAGCCCAGAGTGAACACGACCAGGGTCCCCGCACGCGAAGCGGGCAAGGCGGTACGGTGGGGGCGTGACATCTCGATCCGCAGTCCGAGGAGGGAGGCACCGATGATCCTGCTCCGTCGCCTACTGGGCGATGTACTGCGTCGGCAGCGCCAGCGCCAGGGCCGCACACTCCGCGAGGTGTCGGCGGCCGCCAGGGTTTCGCTCGGATACCTCTCCGAGGTCGAGCGGGGACAGAAGGAGGCCTCCTCGGAGCTGCTCTCCGCCATCTGCGACGCACTCGACGTCCGGATGTCCGAGGTCATGCGCGAGGTCAGCGACGAACTGTCGCTCGCCGAACTTGCGGCGATGGCCACCCTCTCCGAAGGTGATCTGCTGAGGCCGGTACTCGAACCGGTTCCGCTGCCCGCCCCCGGCGCCGACCGGGCGAACATGTCGCCCAAGGCCGCCGCGATGGACGTGGTCGCTGCCTGACCCGGCCTCGCACCTCCCGGGTGCCCGTCCCACGACGGGCCCGAGGAACCCCGGGGCGAGCGGAGGAGGGCGGTCGTGCGGAGACTCGCGACGGTGTGCGCGGTGGCCCGAATACGGCTGCGGCGCCTGGTGCCCTGGCCGGCCCGTTGGGTCCTGGTGGCACTCGCGGGCGGGCTCGCCTGGTGGCTGGTGGCCGTCCGTGGGCAGCTCGCCGACGGCGCGGTGCTCGGCCTGCTGGCGGCCGGCGGCTGGGGACTCGGTCTGATCCCGGTCCATGCCGACCGGAACGCGACCGGACCGGCCCGGCGCCCGAGCGGGCGCGAGGAGGCAGTCGGCCGAGTGGAGGCGCCGCCTCCGCCGATCGGGTGAACAGACGTGACCGGAGGCCGCGGGGTCGTTGACTCCGCGGCCTCCGCGCTCTCCGGTTCCGGGCGGACCCTGGCTAGGGGCGCAGCCGGAGCCCGCGGGTGGTCGCGTGGAAGCCGGCCTCCTCCAGGGCGCGGCCGAGCTCGGAGCCCAGGGCCGGCCCGCCGTTGGCCCGCTCGACCGTGACGCTGCCGAGCGCGCCCGCGCGGACCGCCCCCGCGAGTGCCCCGGTGGCCAGGGCCAGGGTCGCGTCGTCCTCCGGCCAGGCCAGCAGCGACTTGCCGCCCCGCTCCACGTACAGCGCGAGCTCACCGTCCACCAGGACCACCAGGGCGCCCGCCTTGCGGCCCGGGCGGTGCGCCTTGGCGTCCGCGGCCCCCGCGGCGGCGGGCGGCTCGGGCCAGGGCAGCGCGGCGCCGTAGGCGTTCGCCGGATCGGCGGCGGCCAGCACCAGCAGCTGCGGCGGCTCGGCGGCCGGTGCGGCCGGCCACTCGGTGGCCCGGGCCCGCTCCAGCCGGCTGTTGACCGAGCGCAGCCGGTCGGCCGCGCCCTCCATGGCGAACTGGGCACCGCCCAGGCCCTCGACGAAGTACCCCCGGCGGGCCCGGCCGCGCTCCTCCATCGCGGCGAGCACCCGGTACACCCCGGCGAAGCCGCCGGGCACCCGTTCGGCGGCCACCGTGCCGCGGGTCAGCAGACCGTGCCGGTCCAGCAGGCTCTGCGCCCGGGCCGTCGCCCGGACGGTCGGATCGCCGGCGAAGGAGGGCAGCAGGGACCAGCGCCCGGCCACCGTCGGCGGGCCGCTGCGCAGTGCTCCGCCCTCCCGGCCGAAGGCGCGGCCGGCGCCGCCGTAGCGGCCGCGCGGGGTCGCCCGGGGGGCGCGGTGGGCGGTCGCGCCCGCCGTCCGGCCGGAACCGAGCAGGGCGCGCAGCGGGGCCAGGGTGTCGTTGCTGACGTAACCGGCCCAGACCAAGTCCCAGAGGGCCGTCACGACCTCGGGCTCCGGGGTCTCCTCCGGGAGCTGCTGGACGAGCTGGCGGAAGAACAGGCCGTAGCCGCCCGCCAGGGCCCGCAGCAGGGCGCTGTGCAGCGGGGTGAGCGCGGGCGGGACGGGCTCCGGGCGCAGCAGGTGGGCGTTCTCGGCCAGGTGCAGGCTGAGCCAGCCGTCCTTGCCGGGCAGTGCGCCGACGCCGCACCAGCCGATCTCGCCGGCTGCCGTCAGCTCGTCCAGCAGCCCGGGGGAGTAGTCGGCGAGCCGGGCCGGGAGGATCAGCTTCTCCAGGGCGGAGGCGGGCAGGGCGGTGCCCTGGAGCTGTTCGACCACCCGGAGCAGGCCGTCCGGGCCGCGCAGCCGGTGGCCGGCCAGGTGCTGCCACTGCGGGAGGAAGGCGGCCAGCGCGCGCGGCGGGACGGGCTCCACCTCCTGGCGCAGCGCGGCCAGCGAACGGCGGCGCAGCCGGCGCAGCACCTCGGCGTCGCACCACTCGGCGGTGGCGGTGTGGCTCTCGGCGGGCCGGAAGGCGCCCTGGACCAGCCGGCCGGCGGCGGTCAGCCGTTGCAGGGTGCCGGTGACGACGGCGGTGCCGAGGCCGTAGCGGGCGGCGGCCTCGGCGGCGGTGAACGGGCCGTGGGTGCGGGCGTGCCGGGCCAGCAGGTCGCCCAGCGGGTCCTTGACCGGCTCGGTGAAGGCCTCGGGGACGCCCACCGGCAGCGGGGTGCCCAGGGCGTCGCGCAGCCGTCCGGCGTCCTCGATCGCGGCCCAGCGCTGCTCGCCGGCGATCCGGACCTGGATCACCCGGCGGGCGGCCTCCAGCTCCAGGGGCCAGAGCGGCTCGGCACCGCGCGCCGTCAACTCGGCCTCGGAGAGCGGGCCGAGCAGGCGCAGCGCGTCGGCGACGCCCTCGGCGTCCCTGATCCGGCGCTCGGGGGTGAGGCGTTGGAGCTCGGCCTCCAGCTCGGCGAGCACCTGCGGGTCGAGCAGCTCGCTCAGCTCGGCCTGGCCGAGCAGCTCCGACAGCAGCCGGGAGTCCAGCGACAGGGCGGCGGCCCGGCGTTCGGCGAGCGGGGAGTCGCCCTCGTAGAGGAACTGGGCGACGTAGCCGAACAGCAGGGAGCGGGCGAAGGGGGAGGGCTCGGGGGTGGTGACCTCGACCAGGCGGACGGCGCGGGATTCGAGGTCCGCCATCAGCTCGACCAGGCCGGGGACGTCGAAGACGTCCTGGAGGCACTCCCGGACCGCCTCCAGGACGATCGGGAACGAGCCGTACTCCGAGGCGACTTCGAGCAGTTGGGCGGCGCGCTGGCGCTGCTGCCACAGCGGCGTGCGGCGGCCCGGGCTGCGGCGGGGGAGCAGCAGGGCGCGGCCGGCGCACTCGCGGAAGCGGGAGGCGAACAGGGCGGAGCCGCCGACCTGCTCGGTGACCAGCTGCTCGATCTCGTCCGGCTCGAACAGGGCGGCGTCGGCGCCGACCGGGGCCTCGTCGGAACCCGCCTGTTCCGAGGGGCCGCTGAAATCGAAGTCGGGGGAGAGCAGGTCGGCGTCGGGCAGGCGGAGCACGATGCCGTCGTCGGCGTGCATGACCTGCGGGTCCAGGCCGTGCTTCTCGCGCAGCCGGGCGCCGAGGGCGAGCGCCCAGGGGGCGTGCACCTGGGCGCCGAAGGGGGAGTGGATGACGATCCGCCAGTCACCCAGTTCGTCCCGGAAGCGCTCGACCACGATGGTGCGGTCGTCGGGGAGGTGGCCGCAGGCCTTCCGCTGCTCGGCGAGGTAGTCCAGCAGGTTGGCGGCCGCCCAGTCGTCCAGGCCGGCCCGCTTGAGGCGCGCGGTGGCGGCCTCGGGCGCGAGCGCGCCCAGCTCGCGGGTGAACGCGCCCAGGGCGCGGCCGAGTTCGAGCGGGCGGCCGAGGGTGTCGCCCTTCCAGAACGGGAGCCGGCCGGGGACGCCGGGGGCGGGGGTGACCAGCACCTTGTCGTGGGTGATCTCCTCGATCCGCCAGGAGGTGGTGCCGAGGGTGAAGACGTCGCCGACCCGGGACTCGTAGACCATCTCCTCGTCGAGTTCTCCGACCCGGCCGCCGCCCTTCTTCTGCCCGGCCGCCGAATCGGACCCGGTCGAGCCGGCGATGAAGACCCCGAACAGGCCGCGGTCGGGGATGGTGCCGCCGGAGGTGACGGCCAGGCGTTGGGCGCCGGGGCGGCCGGTGACCGTGCCGGCGACGCGGTCCCAGACCAGGCGGGGGCGCAACTCGGCGAAGGCGTCCGAGGGGTAGCGGCCGGCCAGCATGTCCAGCACGGCGTCGAAGGCGGACTGCGGGAGGGTGGCGAAGGGCGCGGCGCGGCGGACCACGGTGAGCAGCTCGTCCACCGGCCAGGTGTCCAGGGCCGTCATCGCGACCAACTGCTGGGCCAGCACGTCCAGCGGGTTGCGCGGGATCCGCAGCGCCTCGATCCGGCCCTCCCGCATCCGCTCGGTGACCACGGCGGACTGCACCAGGTCGCCCCGGTACTTGGGGAAGAACACGCCGGTGGAGACGGCGCCGACCTGGTGCCCGGCCCGGCCGACCCGTTGCAGGCCGGAGGCGACCGAGGGCGGGGACTCGACCTGGACGACGAGTTCCACCGCGCCCATGTCGATCCCCAGCTCCAGGCTGGAGGTGGCGACCACGGCGGGCAGCCGGCCGGCCTTCAACTCCTCCTCGACCAGGGAGCGCTGCTCCTTGGAGACCGAGCCGTGATGGGCCCGGGCGATGACCGGGGGCACGCCCCGGGCGGCGCCCGAGCCGCCCATCAGCGCGGCCGGGGCGTGCGCCTCGGGGGCGGCGGCGCCGGTGGCGCGCTCGTACGCGATCTCGTTCAGCCGGTTGCACAGGCGCTCCGCCAGGCGGCGGGAGTTGGCGAAGACGATGGTCGAGCGGTGCGCCTCGACCAGGTCGACGATCCGCTCCTCGACGTGCGGCCAGATCGAGGCCTGGCGCTGCGGGTCGGAGTCGGCGGCGCCGCCGGTGGCCGGAGCCGCGGGCAGGTCGTCCAGGTCGGGGACCGGGACGACCACCGAGAGGGCGAACTCCTTGGCGGAGGGCGGCTGGACCACGACCGCGCCGCGCTGCGGACTGAGGAAGCGGGCCACCTCCTCGACCGGGCGGACCGTCGCGGACAGGCCGATCCGGCGGGCCGGGCGGTCCAGCAGCTCGTCCAGCCGCTCCAGGGTGAGGGCCAGATGGGCGCCGCGCTTGGTGCCGGCGACCGCGTGCACCTCGTCCAGGATCACCGTGTCCACCCCGCGCAGGGCCTCCCGGGCGGCCGAGGTGAGCAGCAGGAACAGCGACTCGGGGGTGGTGATCAGGATGTCCGGCGGGTGGGTGGCGAAGCGGCGGCGGTCCGCGGCCGGGGTGTCGCCGGAGCGGATCGCGACCTGGACCTCGGGCTCGGGCAGGCCCAGCCGCACGGCGGCCTGGCGCAGGCCGGTCAGCGGGGCGCGCAGGTTCCGCTCGACGTCCACCGCGAGGGCCTTGAGCGGGGAGACGTAGAGCACCCGGCAGCGGCGCTTGGGCTCGGCGGGGGGCGGGGTGCTGCTCAGGCGGTCGAGGGCGGCGAGGAAGGCGGCGAGCGTCTTGCCGGAGCCGGTGGGGGCGACCACCAGGACGTCGGTCTCCCGCTGGATGGCCTGCCAGGCCTGGGACTGGGCGGCGGTGGGGGCGGAGAAGGCGCCGGTGAACCAGGCCCGGGTGGCGGGGGCGAAGCCGGCCAGCGGGTCCGCGGGGTCGCCGGGGGTGGTGGGGTCGCCGGGTGGGGTCGGGTGCGGGGGCGCCATGCCCCCATGGTGCCGGGTGGGGCTGACAAGTGGGGTGTTGGTGGGGCGTTACGGGGTGAGTGCCGGGGGTGGGTGTAGCTGCGGGGGCGGGAATGATGATCCGCTCATATGGTGAGAAATCGGGCGCGTGATCAATCCGTGACCGAGACCGGACCGATGAGCGGAGGGCGTGGGGATGGCACAGGCGCACCGGTCCGGGGCCGTTCACGGGGGTCGGCGCCCGGGGGGCCGTCGGCGCAGGGTCTGCGGGCCCACCAGGGTGCTGCTCGCGATGCTGCTCACGGCGCTGGTGCTCGGCGGTGCCGTGCCGTACGGCTCCGGGCCCGGACGCGCGTACCTCAGCTATCTGGTGCTGGCCCGGCAGGACGACGCGGCCGGTGCCGCCCTGGCCGGGGCGGAGAGCCGGGCGGCGGGCGGGCAGGTGGTGCAGGAGTACCCGCAGATCGGGGCGGTGCTGGCGTACGCGACCGGCGGCTTCGCGGACCGGGTGCGGGCCCGGCCCGGGATCGCGGCGGTCGGGGCCACCCGGACGGCGCCGGTGGTGGGGCCGCCGCGGGCGGTGGACGGGGCGGGGGACTTCGCGGCGGGGGATGCCGTGGCCAGGGGCGTCGGTGCTGTCGGTGCTGTTGGGGCTGCTGGGCGCGGCACGGCCGGAGGCGGGGGGTGGGGTGTCCGGGGGTCGGAGGGGCGGGACGGTGGGACGGCGACGGTTCCGGACCCGGCGGAGGGCGCGGCGTGGAACCTGAGCATGGTGCACGCGGAACCGGGGCGGACCGGGGACGCCGCCGCAGCAGGCGCGCCGGGGGCCGAGGCGATGCGCAAGGTGCTGGTCGCCGTGCTGGACTCGGGCGTCGACGACACCCACCCGGACCTGCGGGCCGCCGTCGACCCCAAGGCCTCGGCCTCCTGCGCCGACGGACGCCCCGACTCCCGCACCGGCGCCTGGCGCCCCGACCCCGGGGTCGCGGAGAGCGGGCACGGCACCCACGTCGCCGGGATCATCGGCGCGGCCCACGACGGGCAGGGCGTCACCGGGGTCGCCCCCGGGGTGCGGATCGCCGCCGTCCGGCTGCTCGGGCCGCTCGGGCAGTACTACGCGGAGAACATCGTCTGCGGGATGCTCTGGGCGGCCGACCACGGGGCCAAGGCCGTCAACGACAGCTACTTCGCCGACCCGTGGAAGTACAACTGCCCCGAGGACCGGGACCAGGCGGCCCTGATCGCGGCCGTCGGACGGGCCGTCGCGTACGCCCAGCGCAAGGGGGCGGTGGTGGTGGCCTCGGCGGGCAACGACGGACAGGACCTCGGCGCCGCCCGGACCGACGAGCGCAGCCCCAACGACCGGGTCTCCGGGCCGGCCCTCATCCGCCACCTGGGCACCGAGTGCGTCCGCCTTCCCGGCGAGCTGCCCGGGGTCCTGACCGTCGCGGCCGTCAACCGGGACGGGCGGCCCTCCTCCTACACCAACTACGGGCGGGGCAGGGTTTCGCTGGCGGCCCCCGGGGGCGACCCGGACGGGGGGCCGCAGGGGGCGATCGTCTCGGACTGGCCGGGTGGGCAGTACGCGGCGCTGGCGGGGACCTCGATGGCGGCGGCGCACGTGACGGGGGCGGTGGCGGTGGCGGCGGCGCTGCACCCGGGGTTCGGGGCGGGGGAGCTGGCGGGCGTGGTGGCGGGGGCGGCGGCCGGGGCGGCGGGGTCGGCCGGGGGGTGTCCGGTGGGGGGTCGGGGGTGCGGGGACCGGCAGTACTTCGGGGTGGGGGTGGTGGTCGTACCGCGGTGAAGGCCGCCGCGCGGGGCCGGTGCGTGGCGGTGGTGCGTGGGGCTGGTGCGTGGGGGTGGGTGGGGCTGCGGGGGGTTCGGGATACTGGGGGGATGAGGCTGACCGAGTTCTGGCGACGGATGTACGCGCACTTCGGGGAGGGGTACGCGGAGTCGTTCGCGTCCGATCATGTGATGAGCGAGTTGGGCGGGCGGACGGTGCGCCAGGCGTTGGAGGCGGGGTGGGAGGCCAAGGACGTGTGGCGGGTGGTGTGTGAGACCCAGGGGGTTTCGGCGCAGTTGCGCTGACGGGCGGTGGGACAGACTGTCCGGGTGACTACGAGCGGAGAGCAGAAGGGCCGGGGCGAACCGGTGCGGGGTGTCGAGGGGGAGCGGTCGTGGGGCGGGATGCCGCCCTGGTTGCCGCGGGCGATGGTGCTGTTCCTGGTGCTGGTGGGGTTGTTCCAGCTCGCGGACTGGGCGTTCCGGCAGTTGATCGACCTGTTCGTGATGCTGCTGGTGGCGTTCTTCCTGTCGTTGGCGCTGGAGCCGGCGGTGGACCGGATGGCGGCACGGGGGGTGCGCCGGGGGGTGGGCACCTTCCTGGTGTTCGTCGCGGTCGGGGTCGCGGTGGTGGGCTTCCTGGCGGCGCTGGGCACCTTGCTGGTGGACCAGGTGGCGAAGATCGCGGGGGACCTGCCGCACCTGGTGGACAACCTGATCGGCTGGGTCAACCGGACGTTCCACCAGGAGCTGTCGCTGGGGGAGCTGCAGAAGCGGCTGTTGAAGGACTCGGGGACGCTGGAGAACTACGTCCAGCAGGCCGCCGACAACGTCTGGGGGGTGTCCTCCACCCTGCTCGGGGGGCTGTTCCAGGCCTTCACGGTGGGGCTGTTCACGTTCTACTTCACCGCCGAGGGGCCGCGGGTCCGCCGGACGGTCTGTTCGCTGCTGCCGCCCGCCAAGCAGGCCGAGGTGCTGCGGGCCTGGGAGATCGCGTTGGCCAAGACCGGCGGGTACCTGTACTCGCGGGCGGTGCTGGCGGTGGTGTCGGCGGCCGGGCACTGGGTGATGTTCGCGCTGATCGACCTGCCGTACTCGGCGGCGCTGGCGATCTGGGTGGGCGTCATGTCGCAGTTCGTGCCGACCATCGGGACGTACCTGGCGGGTGCGCTGCCGGTGCTGGTGGCGCTCACCGTGGAGCCGGTGGACGCGCTGTGGGTGCTGATCTTCACGGTGGTCTACCAGCAGGTCGAGAACTACGTGCTGCACCCGAGGATCACCGCCCGGACGGTGGACGTGCACCCGGCGGTGGCCTTCGGGGCGGTGATCGCCGGGGCGGCGCTGCTGGGGGCGGTGGGCGCGCTGATCGCGATCCCGGCGGCGGCGACCCTGCAGGGCTTCGTCGGGACGTACGTGCGGCGGTACGAGGTGGCCACCGACCCGCGGATCGACCGGGGGGAGCAGCGGCGGGCCCGGCGGGAGCTGCGCCGGGAGGCGGCGCGGCGGCTGCGGCGGATGGTCGGCGGCGACGGGGGATGACGGTCGGCGGGGCGGGTGGTCGGGAGGGATCCGGCTGCTCGCCCCGCGGCGTGTTCGGGTGGCCGTGGGGGCTTGAATCGAACAGATGTTCTTTTGTACTCTCCGGCGTGGAGTTTTCCACAGGGCGAGCCGGGTGGGGCTCGTTTGTCAGTGGGACGCGCTAGCGTCGAGGACGATGAAGCGCACAGCACAGAACCCGAGGGAAAAAGCCATGGCAGGTACGGACAAGGAGAAGGCCCTCGAGGCCGCGCTCGCCCAGATCGAGCGACAGTTCGGCAAGGGCTCGGTGATGCGCCTCGGCGAGAAGGCGAACGAGCCGGTCGAGGTGATCTCCACCGGGTCGACGGCCCTGGACGTCGCCCTCGGTGTCGGCGGCATCCCGCGCGGCCGGGTGGTCGAGATCTACGGCCCCGAGTCCTCCGGTAAGACGACCCTGACGCTGCACCTGGCCGCCAACGCCCAGCGGGCCGGCGGCACGGTCGCCTTCGTCGACGCGGAGCACGCGCTCGACCCGGAGTACGCCAAGAAGCTCGGCGTGGACACCGACGCCCTGCTGGTCAGCCAGCCGGACACCGGTGAGCAGGCCCTGGAGATCACCGACATGCTGATCCGCTCCGGCGCGATCGACCTGGTGATCATCGACTCGGTCGCGGCCCTCGTCCCGCGCGCCGAGATCGAGGGCGAGATGGGCGACTCGCACGTCGGTCTGCAGGCCCGTCTGATGAGCCAGGCGCTGCGCAAGATCGCCGGTGCGCTGAACCAGTCGAACACCACCGCGATCTTCATCAACCAGCTGCGCGAGAAGATCGGCGTCATGTTCGGCTCGCCGGAGACCACGACCGGTGGCCGGGCGCTGAAGTTCTACGCCTCGGTCCGGCTGGACATCCGCCGCATCGAGACCCTCAAGGACGGCACCGAGGCGGTCGGCAACCGGACCCGCGTCAAGGTCGTCAAGAACAAGGTCGCCGCGCCGTTCAAGCAGGCCGAGTTCGACATCCTCTACGGCATCGGCATCAGCCGCGAGGGCGGCCTGATCGACATGGGCGTCGAGCACGGCTTCATCCGCAAGTCCGGCGCCTGGTACACCTACGAGGGCGACCAGCTCGGCCAGGGCAAGGAGAACGCCCGCAACTTCCTGCGGGACAACCCGCAGCTCGCCGACGAGATCGAGCGGAAGATCAAGGGCAAGCTCGGCATCGGCCCGAAGACCGAGGAGCCGGCCGAGGGCGAGCCGGAGACCGTCGCCGCCGACGGCGCGGCCAAGCCGATCACCGCGACCGCCGCCAAGACGGCCGCGGCGAAGAAGACGGCGGCTGCCAAGGCCTGAGCCGTTGATGCAGTACGACATGGTGGGCGGCGGCCCGGCGGATCCCGAGGACGACGACTTCGGCCCGCCGGACTGGTTCGCCGCGGTCGCCGAGGAACCGGCGCCGGAGCCGGAGCCGGAGCAGCGACCGTCGGTGACCCGGTCGCGGGCGCGCGCGGCCACCGAACAGTGGGCATCCGGCCGCGAGCCGGAGTTCGACCGGGCTCCGGTCCGGGCGGTGCGCGGCGCGGCGTCCGGCCCGGAGCCGGCGGAGCCCTCGGTCGAGGCGCTCGGTCTGGTCGCCGCCTCCGAGCTGCCCACCGGCCGGCGTCGGCGCCGCTCGGCGTTGGCGGCCGAGGAGCCGGGTGCCGGCGGGTGGCGCGAGGCCGGGGCGGCCGGTCACGGGGGTGCGGCCGCCCCGCCCGCCCGCCCGCGCCGGGCCCGGCGCGGCGAGCGCTCCGACGAGGGCCTGCCGGCGGAGGAGAAGGGCACCGCCCGCGGCTCCCGCAAGCGGGCCGAGGAGCAGACCGATCCGGAGACCCGGGCCCGGGACATCTGCCTGCGGCTGCTCACCGGCGCCGCCAAGAGCCGCAAGCAACTCGCCGACGCGCTGCGCAAGCGGGAGATCCCGGAGGACGTCGCCGAGCAGGTGCTCACCCGGCTGGAAGAGGTCGGGCTGATCGACGACGCGGCCTTCGCCGCGGCCTGGGTGGAGTCCCGGCACGCCGTCCGGGGCTTGTCCCGGCGGGCGCTGGCCCAGGAGCTGCGCACCAAGGGCGTCGCCGCCGACCTGGTCGAGCAGGCCCTCGTCCAGGTCGACCACGACGACGAGACGGACGCGGCCCGGGCGCTGGTCGAGCGCAAGCTGCGGTCCACCCGCGGCTTGGACCCTCAGGTCCGCACCCGGCGGCTGGTCGGCGTGCTGGCCCGGCGCGGCTACTCCGAGGGCCTGGCCTTCCGGGTGGTGCGTGCCGCGCTGGAGGAGGAGGCGGACGCGGAGCCGTCGGGGCCCGAGTGGAAGTAGTGGCAGTTCGGTAGCTTTCTTGGTCCGGACCAGGCCGAGTCTTGACCCTTTCGTGACCCGCACCTAGCCTCGCACGCATGAGGATCTCGGCGGGCACCGCTACCGGTGGCTCCCTGGTGCCGATCGTCGGGTCGGCCGTCGCCGTCCTGCTGGTGATCGCGGTGCTGGTCGTTCTGGTGTTCAGGCGCTCACAGGCCGCCCGGCGGCGGGCGCTGGCCGAGGCCGAACATCGGCGGGCCGAACTCGCCCGGCGCGAGGAGGACTTGGCCCAGGAGCTCCGCCGGCTGCGCCAGCGCGAGGACGAACTGGCCGCGCGCTCGGCCGCGTTGGAGCGCTCCCGGGGCGAGGTCGAGGCGCTCGCGGCCCGCCGGGCGGCGGCCCTGGAGCACGCCGCCGGGCTCTCCGCCGAGCAGGCGCACGCCCAACTGCTGCGCGAGGCCGAGGAGTCGGCCCGGCGGGAGGCGGCCGTCACGGTCCGGGAGATCGAGCGCGGGGCCAAGGAGGAGGGCGAGCACCGGGCCCGGTCCATCCTGGCCGGGGCGATCCAGCGGCTGGCCTCGGAGCAGACCGCGGAGACCGCCGTCACCGTCTTCCGGCTGCCGGGCGAGGAGATGAAGGGCCGGATCATCGGCCGCGAGGGCCGCAACATCCGCGCCTTCGAGGCGGTCACCGGCGTCAACCTGATCATCGACGACACCCCGGCCTCGGTGCAGCTCTCCTGCTTCGACCCGGTCCGCCGGGAGGCCGCCCGGCTCACCCTGGAGCAGCTGGTCGAGGACGGCCGGATCCAGCCGAGCCGGATCGAGCACGTCCACGAGCGCAGCCGGGCGGAGGTCGAGCAGCGCTGCGTCCGGGCCGGCGAGGACGCCCTGCTGGACGCCCGGATCGGCGGACTGCACCCCGAACTCGTCCGCACCCTGGGCTCCCTGCGCTACCGCGCCTCCTACGGGCAGAACGTGCTCGGCCACCTGCTGGAGTCCGCGCACCTGGCCGGGATGATGGCCGCCGAGCTGGGGGTGGACCCGGAGCCGGTGCGCCGGGCGGCGCTGCTGCACGACATCGGCAAGGCGCTCACCCACGAGGTCGAGGGCAGCCACGCGGCGGTCGGCGCGGACTTCGCCCGGCGGCACGGGGAGTCCCCCGAGGTGGTGCACGCGATCGCGGCCCACCACGGCGAGGTGGAGCCCCGTACGGTGACCGCCGTGCTGACCCAGGCCGCGGACGCCTGCTCGGGCGGGCGGCCGGGGGCGCGCAAGGAGTCGCTGGAGCTGTACGTGCGGCGGCTGGCCCGGCTGGAGGAGATCGCGCGTTCGCACGCCGGGGTGGCCGAGGTGTACGCGATGCAGGCCGGGCGCGAGGTGCGGGTGATGGTCCGGCCGGACACGGTGGACGACCTCGGGGCGGAGCTGATCGCCCGGGAGGTGGCCCGGCAGGTCTCGGCGGAGCTGACCTACCCGGGCCAGATCCGGGTGACGGTGGTGCGGGAGAGCCGGGCCACGGCGGTGGCGGGTTAGCTCGCCGAGTCGACCTGTTGGGGTTCGGGCTCCGGCGCGGTCTCCGGCGCGCTCTCGGACTCGGGCTCCGGCTCGGGCGGACCGGCGATCGGGGCCGGGCCGCCGCGGGCGCGGTCGGCGAGGGCCAGGAGGTCCTCGGAGGCGGCGCCCTGGGTGACGCCGACCAGGTGCCCGTCCGGCCGGATCAGCAGGACGGTGTGCGGCCCGGCGCCCGGGTACTCCTCGGTGACCAGCACCTCGGCGGGCACCGGCAGCGCGGCGGCGACCTCGGCGAGCCGGGGCATCAGGCCGGCGCCCAGCCAGTGCTCGGCCGACCAGACGGCGGTGCCGGGGGCGACCAGCAGCAGCAGGAAGGTGACGCCCAGCCGGGCGTGCAGATGGTCCGGGGTGCCGTCGGCGGCCAGCACCGGGAGGTCCGGGACGAGTACGCCGGGGGCGGTGGCGGGCAGCAGTTCGCTGAGCGAGGTGGTGCCGCGGGCACCGCGCTGGACCGGGACCCTCCCGGGGATGCCGGAGGGCGCCGCCGGGTAGGCGGGCGCGCCGCCGAAGCGGCCGCTGCCCAGCTGGCCGTCGGCGAGCATCGGGGCGTGCTTGCGGAAGCCGCCGACCAGCAGCGAGCGGCGGGTCTGCTGCCAGCCGCGCAGCGGGCGCAGCAGCGGCATCGCCTGGTCGACGGCGCGCAGCCGGGCGCCGACCGCGCCGCGCCGTTCGGCCTCGTAGCCGTCCAGCAGCGAGCCGCCGGGCTGGGGGCCGCCGGAGTGGAGGTGCCAGGCGAGGGCGAGCCGCCAGGCGAGGTTGTCGGCGTCGCGCAGCCCGTCGGCGAGGTTCTGCATGCCGAGGGCGCCGTGCAGGTGGGCGGCGTCGCCGGCGAGGAAGCAGCGGCCGTTGCGGAAGCGGGCGGCGAGGCGCTGCTGGGCGGTGTGGTCGGCGGCGGCGAGCAGCTCGTAGCGGGGGAGTTCGCCGCACCAGCCGGTGAGGGTGGCGGTGACCCGGGTGAGCAGGGTGTCGCCGGTGACGATGCCGGGCCAGGTGGCGTGCGGGTCGACCTGTTCGGTGGGGGCGGGGCGGCCGGGGGGCAGGCGCCAGTCGATCCGCCAGACGCCGTCGGGCAGCGGGCGGGCGGTGGCCTCGCGGTCGCCGCGCCACGGGGGTTCGCGGTGCAGCCGGGCGCCGTCGAAGGGCAGGTCGACCCGGACGGTGGCGATGGCGTTGCGGTCGACCGCGGGGCGGCCGGGGAACCGGATCTTCAACAGCTTGCGGACGGCGGACCGGGCGCCGTCGCAGCCGACCAGGTGGCTGCCGCGCCACCAGGTGCTGGAGCCGTCCTGGGTGCCGTGGGTGCGGACGCTGACCCCGTCGCGGTCCTGTTCGAGTTCGACCACCCGGTTCAGCGGGACCAGCCGGACCAGTGGGGTGCCGGTCAGGGCGTCCCGCAGGCCGCGCTGGAGGCGGTGCTGGGGGAGGTGGAAGGTGGGCGAGTCGGTGAGGTCGATCCGCAGCACCTCCTGACGGCGGCGCCAGACCTCGAAGGAGTCCCACAGGGCCGAGTCGGAGGCGGCCCGGGAGTAGCCGATCCGGGTGAGGAAGGCGGTGGAGTCGGCGCCGAGGACGACGCTGCGGGGGCCCTCCGGGCAGAGCCCGGAACCCTCGTCCAGGACGACGGTCGGCACCTCGTGCCGGGCCAGCGCGAGGGCCAGGGCCAGACCGACCGGTCCGGCCCCGACCACGATCACCGGATCCATGCGGGGACCTCCGGGGACGAACCGGCCCATGGGCCGGCGTCAGTTACCGCTGCCGCATATGCCGCGTGGATGCTCCCGGGAGGTGTCACGAAGAGCAATGCAACAGTTCGCCTGGGTGTCCGTCAAGCAGCAGATGAAGTGCGCCGGTTCGCGCCGCGACGGCCACGTGCTTCGATCCACCGCGCGAGCGCGGTCAACAGGAGGCACAGGACGATGTAGATCGGGGCGATCACCAGGACCACGGGGATGTAGGGGAAGCCCGCGGCGTTCATCGGCTGGCTGGCGATCTTCTTGCCCATGAACAGCAGCTCGTTGTACGTGATGATGTAGCCCAGCGAGGTGTCCTTGAGGGTGACGACCAGCTGGCCGATCATCGACGGCAGCATCGAGCGGACGGCCTGCGGCACCAGGATGCCGGACATCACCTGGGTCTTGCGCATCCCGAGGGCGTACGCCGCCTCGCCCTGGCCGCGCGGTACGGCGTTGACGCCGCTGCGGATGATCTCCGCCTGGACCGCGCCGTTGTACAGGGTGAGGCCGAGGACCAGGGCCCACATCGGGTCCTTGGCGAAGAACGCGTAGTAGAGCGCGACGATCAGGATCAGCAGCGGCATCGCCCGGAAGAACTGGACGATCGAGGTGCAGGTCCAGCGGACCGGCTTGTGGTCGGACAGCTGTCCGGCGGCCAGCAGCGCGCCCAGGCTGAGCGAGAGGGCGGCCGCCAGGCCGAAGGCCTTGAGGGTGGACAGCAGGCCGTCCACGATCATCTGCTGGACGAAGGTGTACTGGAACGGGTCCCACAGGTCGGCGTCGAACTGGCCGTTGTCGGCGAGCGCGGAGACCACGTACCAGAGCAGGCCGGCGATGCCGATCGCCCCGAGGACGCCGAACAGGCGGTAGCGGGCCCGGGCCCGGGGGCCGGGGGTGTCGTAGAGGACACTCGCCGACGCCTGGCGCTGGAAGAAACTCATCGGGCCACCGCCAGTCGGGATTCCAGGAAGCGGAAGAACGAGGCGACCGTCGCGCTGATCAGCAGGTAGGCGCAGGCCACCCAGAAGAAGATCGCGAAGATCGAGTAGCCGCGCTCGGAGAAGGTCTGCTGGGCGCTGTACAGCTCGCCGACGCTGAACGCGCCGGCGATCGCCGAGTTCCTCGGCAGCGCGATGAACACGCTGCTCATCGGGGCCAGCACGGTCCGGGTGGCCTGCGGCAGGACGACCAGGGTGAGGGTCTGGAAGAAGTTCATGCCGAGGCTGCGGGCGGCCTCCGCCTGGCCGAGCGGCACGGTGTTGATGCCGGAGCGGATCACCTCGCAGACGAACGAGGCGGTGTACCCGCCGAGCGCCAGCACCGCGAAGGTGAGGTGGCTGAAATGCACGCCCAGCGGCGGCAGGCCGAAGGTGACGGCGAAGAACAGCAGGGTCAGCGGGGTGTTGCGGAACAGCGTCACCCAGGTCGTGCCGAAGGCGCGCAGGACCGGCACCGGGGAGACCCGGAAGGCCGCCAGCAGGGTGCCCAGCAGCAGGGCGAGCAGGGCGCTGAGCGCGCTCAGCTCGATCGTCTGCAGGAAGCCGTCGCGGAACAACGCGAAGTTGTCCTGCTCGAACAGGAACCCCATCCGGCGGCCCTCCTCTCACAGATGGTCGGATCGGTTGGTCGGGGCCGGTCCCCCGGGGGACCGGGGGAGGATCAGTAGCGGTCGAGGGTGGGGACGGCGGGCGCGGCCGAGCCGGACGCACCGAGGGTGGCGTCGTAGGCCTTCTTCCAGTCGCCGTTGTCCTCGTGGGCCTTGAGGGCGTCGCTGATCGCGTCCCGCAGTGCCTTGTCGTCCTTGTTCAGGCCGACGCCGTAGTTCTCCTTGGTGAAGGGCTTGCCGACGACCTTGAGCTTGGGGGCGTACTTGGAGGCGTAGCCGTTGAGGATCGCGTCGTCGGTGGTGACCGCGTCGACCTCGCCGGAGAGCAGCTTCTCGACGCAGGCCGAGTAGGTGTCGAACTGGGTGATCTTCGGGTTGTACTGCTGGATGTTCTTGATCGAGGTCGAGCCGGTGGCGGTGCAGACGTTCTTGCCGCTGATGCTCTCCGGGCCGGTGATCGAGGTGTTGTCCTTCTTCACCAGGAAGTCCTGGCCGGCGATGTAGTACGGGCCGGCGAAGGAGACCGTCTTCTTGCGCTCGTCGTTGATGCTGTAGGTGCCGACGTAGAAGTCGATCTGGCCCTTGGCGATGGCCGGCTCGCGCTGCGAGGAGACCAGGGTCTGCCACTTGATCTGCTGCGGGGTGAAGCCGAGGTCGGCGGCGACCATCTTGGCGATCTCGATGTCGAAGCCGCTGCGGTCGCCGCTGGCGACGTCCTCCCAGCCGAGGTTCGGCTGGTCGGCCTTGGCGCCGATGATCAGCTGGCCGCGCTTCTTGGCCTCGGCCAGGACCGGGGAGTCGACCTTGACGTCGGTCTTGACCGTGTAGGTCGGCAGCGCCGGGGCGTTGCTGGCGCTCGCCGCGTTGGAGGAGGAGGCGGGGGTGCCGTCCTTGCCGCAGGCGGCGGTGGCGGTGAGCGCGACGGCACAGAGCGCCACGGCGAGGGTGCGGGAAGTCCTCATGAGGGTTGATCTCCTGGGGCTGGGCCACGGCGTCGACCGGGCTCTGGCGTCTGGAAGTTGGTACACGTGCGGGGTCGGCCGGCGTCCTTGCCGGCGGCGGCCCCGGTGGTCTCGGAGACGGTCCTGGACGGCCCCGGCCGGTTCCGGCCGGGGGTCGGGCGTCAGTGGTGGAGGATCTTGGAGAGGAAGTCCTTGGCGCGGTCGGAGCGCGGCGCGGTGAAGAAGGCGTCCGGGGTGTTCTGCTCGACGATCTTCCCGTCGGCCATGAACAGCACCCGGTTGGCGGCGGAGCGGGCGAAGCCCATCTCGTGGGTGACCACGACCATGGTCATGCCGTCGGCGGCCAGCTGGCGCATGACCTCCAGCACCTCGTTGACCATCTCCGGGTCGAGCGCCGAGGTCGGCTCGTCGAAGAGCATCACCTTCGGCTTCATCGCCAGCGCCCGGGCGATCGCCACGCGCTGCTGCTGGCCGCCGGAGAGCTGGGCCGGGAACTTGTCCGCCTGGGCGCCGACGCCGACCCGGTCGAGCAGCTCGCGGGCGGTCTTCTCGGCGTGCCCGCGGAGCACCTTGCGCACCTTGACCTGCGCCAGGACGACGTTCTCCAGCACGGTCTTGTGGGCGAACAGGTTGAAGCTCTGGAAGACCATGCCGACCTCGGCGCGCAGTCGCGCCAGCTCCCGGCCCTCGGCGGGCAGCGGGCGGCCGGACAGGGTGATCTCCCCGGAGTCGATGGTCTCCAGCCGGTTGATCGTCCGGCAGAGCGTGGACTTGCCCGACCCGGACGGGCCGATCAGCACCACGACCTCGCCCTGGCGGATCTCCAGATCGATGTCCTGGAGCACGTGCAGCGCGCCGTAGTGCTTGTTGACCTTGTTCAGCACGACCAGCGGGGCGGCTGCGGGGGTGGAGTCCTCGACCGGGCTCTCGGACATCGCGCCTGCTCCCTACTGTGTCGAACTGGGGTGAACCCTGCCTGCCCCGGAAGTTCCAACTCCCTTGGGCGGCAATGGTGATAAGAAATCCGGGAGCCGCGACCGGCGGAGCCGCAGCCCCCGGTGGGGCGACCATAGGAGCGGTGACGGTCCCCCGTCAGCCGATCTGAGCGGAACTTGAGGATCACGAAACGGCCACGCGATCCGTACGCACTGTTCGCGAGTGTGTCGACGGGGCATGTCACAGCGGGGATCCGTGCCGGTGCTCGCCGTCCCCCGCGAGCCCGGTCCGCGGTCGAACCTGGCGCCGGGCCGCGTGCTGGCCCATACTGCGCAGGACCGGTCCCGGACCGATCGGTCCGGTGATCACATGGGGGAAGGAGGAGAACAGGATGCGACTGCTGCTCGTCGAGGACGACGAACGCGTGGCCGCGGCACTGGTCGCGGTGCTCGGCCGGCACGGCTTCCAGGTGCGGCACGCCCGCAGCGGGCACGAGGCGCTGGACGCCCTGGTACCGGACGGCAACGACCCGTACCGCGTCGTGCTGCTCGACCTCGGGCTGCCCGACCGCGACGGCTTCGAGGTGTGCAGCCGGATCCGGGCCGGCAGCGGAGTCCCGGTGATCATGGTGACCGCCCGCGCCGACATCCGCTCCCGGATCCACGGTCTCAACCTGGGCGCCGACGACTACGTCACCAAGCCGTACGACATGGGCGAACTGCTCGCCCGCATCCACGCCGTCGCCCGCCGCGGCGCCCAGCCGTCCTCGGTGGCGGTGCCCGCGCCCGACGCCGTGCCGCAGCAGCGCGGCCCGCTGGAGTCCCGCGGCATCCGGATCGACCGGGAGCGCCGCCGGGTCAGCGTGGACGGCCGCGACGTGCCGCTCACCCGCAAGGAGTTCGACCTGCTGGCGCTGCTCGCCCAGAGCCCCGGCGTGGTCTACCGGCGCGAGCAGATCTTCAGCGAGGTCTGGCGCAGCGGCTGGGAGGGCAACGGCCGCACCCTGGAGGTGCACATCGGCTCGCTGCGCAACAAGCTGGCGCTGCCCGGCCTGGTCGAGGCCGTGCGCGGCGTCGGCTACCGGCTGATCCCCGACTCCCCGGCCGCCCCCGGGACCGACCAGACCCCGTCCGCCCCCGCGGAGCACTGACCGCACGTGCGCACCCGCCTGCTCGGCATCCTGATCGCCCTCATGCTCTGCGTCCTGGCCGCCCTGGGGCTGCCGCTCGCGGCGGCGTTCGCGGCGGCCGAGCAGAGCAGGGTGGTGGTCGACCGGCTCGACGACGCCGCCCGCTTCGCCCAGGACCTGCCCACCTCCGGCGCCACCCTGGACTCCGCCCGCAAGGGCGACCCGGAGCCCGCCCCCGGCGACCTCAGCCGGCGGCACGCGATCGCCACCGAGGTCCAGCGCTACTACGACCTGTACGGCGTCCGGCTCGGCATCTTCCAGCGCGACGGCACGTCGATAGCGGTCGCGCCCGGCGACTGGGGGGTGCCCGCCGTCGGCTGGGGTGCCCAGGCCTTCCAGGAGGCGCTGGACGGGCGGCGCAGCCACAACCCGCCGCAGGTCTGGCCGTGGACCGAGGACCGGACGATCACGGTGGCCGCCCCCGTGGTGCGCGACGGCGACGTGGTCGCGGTGGTGCTGAGCGAGTCGCCGACCGGGGCGCTGCGGGCCCGGGTGCTGCACAAGTGGCTGGTGCTGGCCGGCGGCGAGGCGGCCGCGATGGCCGTCGCCGTGCTGCTGGCCGTCCGGCTCACCGAGTGGGTGCTGCGCCCCGTCCGCACCCTCGACCGGGCCACCCACGACATCGCCACCGGCCAGATGGCCGCCCGGGTCGCGCCCGGCGGCGGGCCGCCCGAACTCCAGCGGCTGGCACGCTCGTTCAACGAGATGGCGGACCACGTGGTGCACGCCATGGACCAGCAGAAGGCCTTCGTCGCGGACGCCTCGCACCAGCTGCGCAACCCGCTGTCGGCCCTGCTGCTGCGGGTCGAGGTGCTCGGTCTGGAGCTGCCCGAGGGGCACGAGGAGGAGCTCAGCGGCGTCCGGGAGGAGGGCTCCCGGCTGGCCCGGGTGCTGGACGACCTGCTCGGGCTGGCCACCGCCGAGCACGCCCGCCCCGAACCCGAGCAGACCGACCTCGCCCAGCTGACCCTCGCCCGGGTGGACGGCTGGCGGCCGGTCGCCGAGCAGCGCGGGATCGAGCTGCGCTGGGACGGCCCGGCGCTGGCGATCGGGATGGCCGACCCGATCGGCTTCGGCTCCGCGCTGGACGCCGTCCTGGACAACGCGCTCAAGTTCGGCCCGGCCGGCAGCCAGGTGCGGCTGCGGGTCGTGGTGCGCCGGGACGAGGTCGCGGTGACCGTCAGCGACACCGGGCCCGGGCTGACCGAGGACGAGCTCGCCCGGGCCGGGGACCGGTTCTGGCGCAGCGCGCGGCACCAGAACGTGGACGGCTCCGGGCTGGGCCTGTCCATCGCCCGCACCCTGCTGGCGGCGGGCGGCGGCTCGCTCGGCTTCGCCCCGGTCAGGCCGACCGGGCTCGCGGTGACGCTGGCGGTGCCGCGGCCGGAACGGCCGTAGGGGCCCGGGCTTCCACGGCCGCTGCGGCTTCCACGGCGGCCCCGACTGCTGCGGCTTCCACGTCGGCTACGGCCGCTACGGCCGCTACGGCTTCACCGAGCGGTAGTAGCGCGCGGCGCCCGTGTGCAGCGGGAGCGGGTCGGTGTAGACGGCGGTGCGCAGGTCGACCAGCTGGGCGGCGTGCACCTGGGCGCCGATCTGGTCCCGGCTGTCGATCACCGCGCGGGTCATCCCCTCGACCAGGCCCGGGTCCACGTCGTCCCGGGTGACCAGCAGGTTGGGCACGGCCATGGTGGCGACGGCGTCCTTGGGCTCGGCGTTCGGGTAGGTGCCCTTGGGCATGGTGGCCGCCCGGTAGGCGTCCACGCCGTCGCCCTCGGCCTTGTGCAGCGCCTCGGAGAGGTCGCCCAGCGGGACCACCCGGATCCGCATGTGGTCGGAGAGGTCGGTGAGCGCGCTGGTCGGCAGGCCGCCGGACCAGAAGAAGGCGTCGATCTTGTGGTCGCGCAGCTCGTCCGAGCCGTCGCTGACGCCCCCGGGGACGGGGGTGATGTCGCGGTCCGGGTTCAGGCCGGCCGCGGTCAGCAGCCGCCGGGTGACCAGGTTCACCCCGGACTGCGGAAGGCCGACGCCCACCCGCAGGCCCTTGAGGTCGGCGGTGCGGTGCACCGGGGAGTCGGCCGGGACGATCAGCTGCAGGTAGTCGTCGTACAGCCGGGCGATCGCCCGGAGCCTGTCCTTGCCCTGGCCCTCGTAGGAGGCGACCGCGTCGGCGGTGGCGATGGCGAAGGTGTCCTGGCCGTCGATCACCCGGCGGAGGTTGTCCACCGAGCCCTCGGAACTGTCCAGGGCCAGCCGCACCCCCGGCATGGTCTGTGAGACGTGGCTCTGCAGCAGCTGCCCGTACCGGTCGTAGACCCCGCGCGGGACGCCGGTCGCGAAGCGGGTCTCCCCGCGCGGGTAGCCGGGCGAGCGGCCCGCGGACAGCCACCAGCCGCCGAACCCGGCCACCAGCAGCACCAGGACCAGCACGGTCCGCCACAGCGGGCTGCGGGCCGCGCGGCGGACGGCGGCGCCGAGGCGTGACGGATCGGTGGGGGTCATGCAGGGATAGTGCCAGGCGCCCGGGCCGAACGGGAGGGGAACGACCGGTGGAAAGCTCGGGGAGCCGTTCCGCGAAGATCCGGGGAAAGGCGGCCCGTGGCTGCCCGTACCCTGGTCTGGTGAGCGGTGAGAGCGGATTGAAGAGCTACAAGGTCGTCACGCACGGCTGCCAGATGAACGTCCACGACTCCGAGCGGCTGTCCGGCCTGCTGGAGGACGCGGGGTACGTCAAGGCCGGTCCCGAGGGCGACCCGGACCTGGTCGTGTTCAACACCTGCGCGGTGCGCGAGAACGCCGACAACAAGCTGTACGGCAACCTCGGGCAGCTCGCGCCGGTCAAGGGCCGCCACCAGGGCATGCAGATCGCCGTCGGCGGCTGCCTGGCCCAGAAGGACCGCGAGTCCATCGTCAAGCGCGCCCCCTGGGTGGACGTGGTGTTCGGCACCCACAACATCGGGCACCTGCCGGCGCTGCTGGAGCGGGCCGCGGTCGAGCGCAAGGCCCAGGTCGAGATCCTGGAGTCGCTGGAGACCTTCCCCTCCACGCTGCCCACCCGCCGCGAGTCGGCGTACGCGGCCTGGGTCGCGATCTCGGTCGGCTGCAACAACACCTGCACCTTCTGCATCGTCCCGGCGCTGCGCGGCAAGGAGGAGGACCGCCGCCCCGGCGACGTCCTCGCCGAGATCGAGGCGCTGGTCGACGAGGGCGTCATCGAGGTGACCCTGCTCGGCCAGAACGTCAACGCCTACGGCTCCGACCTGGGCGACCGCGAGGCCTTCTCCAAGCTGCTGCGCGCCGCCGGGCAGATCGAGGGCCTGGAGCGGATCCGCTTCACCTCGCCGCACCCGCGCGACTTCACCGACGACGTGATCGCCGCGATGGCCGAGACCCCGAGCGTGATGCACCAGCTGCACATGCCGCTGCAGTCCGGCTCGGACCGGGTCCTCAAGGCCATGCGCCGCTCGTACCGGCAGGACCGTTTCCTCGGGATCATCCGCAAGGTCCGCGAGGCGATGCCGGACGCGGCGATCTCCACCGACATCATCGTCGGCTTCCCCGGCGAGACCGAGGAGGACTTCGAGGAGACGATGCACGTCGTCCGCGAGGCCCGCTTCACCAACGCCTTCACCTTCCAGTACTCCAAGCGCCCCGGCACCCCCGCCGCGGAGATGGCGGACCAGGTGCCCAAGGAGGTCGTCCAGGCCCGCTACGACCGGCTGATCGCCCTCCAGGAGGAGATCTCCTGGGACGAGAACAAGAAGCAGGTCGGCCGCACCCTGGAGATCCTGGTCGCCGAGGGCGAGGGCAAGAAGGACGACCGGACCCAGCGCCTGTCCGGCCGCGCCCCCGACAACCGGCTGGTCCACTTCACCAAGCCGGACGAGCCGGTGCGCCCCGGCGACGTGGTGACCGTCGAGATCACCTACGCAGCCCCGCACCACCTGCTGGCCGAGGGCCCGACCCTCGCGGTGCGCCGCACCCGGGCCGGCGACGCCTGGGAGAAGCGCCAGGCCAAGCCGGCCGACAAGCCGGCGGGCGTCATGCTCGGCCTGCCGAAGATCGGGGCCCCGGCCGAGCTGCCACTGGCCGCCCCGGCGGGCGGCGCCTGCTGCGGCGACTGACCCGCGTGCCGTGAGACCGGACGGCCCGGCCCGAGCCCCCCGGCTCCGGCCGGGCCGTCCGGCTTTCCGGCTAAGGTGATCCACATGCTGGTAGCCGCCGCCGTGTGCCCCTGTCCGCCGCTGCTCGTCCCCGAGGTCGCCGCCGGGGCCGCACCCGAGCTGGACGGGCTGCGCGCGGCCTGCGACGAGGCGCTGGCGGCCCTGGTCGCGGCCGGGCCGGAGCTGGTCGTGGTGGTGGGCACCGGGCCGGAGGCCGAGGTGTGGACCGAGGGCGGGGCCGGGTCCTTCCACCGTTACGGGGTGCCGCTGGTCGCCAAGCTGCCCGGCGGGCGGGTCGAGGGGCCGGAGCTGGCGCCCTCGCTGACCGTCGGGGCCTGGCTGCTGGAGCGCGCCGGGGTGACCGTGCCGACGCACGCCTGCGCGGTGCCCGCGGACGCCCCCGTCGACCGGATGCTCGGCCTCGGCCAGGGCCTGGCCGGGCTGGCCGACAAGGTCGCCCTGCTGGTGCTGGGCGACGGCAGCGCCTGCCGCTCGCTCAAGGCTCCCGGCTACCTGGACGAGCGGGCCGAGGGCTTCGACGCCGTACTGGCCGCCGCCCTCGGCTCGGCCGACCTGCCCGCCCTGGCGGCCCTGGACCCGGCGCTGGCCGCCGAGCTCAAGGCCGAGGGCCGGGCGCCCTGGCAGGTGCTGGCCGGCGCCGCCGAGGGCGCCGGCCTCACCGCGCGGCTGGGCTACCGGGACGCGCCGTACGGGGTCGGGTACTTCGTGGCGTCCTGGGCATAGCCAGGCTCACGGTCAGGACTGCGGGGGCTGTCCCTCGTCGCCCGGCTTCGGCTTGTGGGCGAAGTCGCCCACCGCGCCCTTGGCCTTGTCGGCGCCGTGCTCGATCTTGTCGCTGTACTTGCCCTTGGTCGCCTTGTCGATCGCACCGCCGGCCTTGTCGACCATCTGATCGATCTGGTCGCTGTGCTTGCCCGCGAGCTCGCTGGCCTTCTCCTTGAGCTCCTCGGCCTTGCCCTTGAGGTTGTCCATCAGGCCCATGGTGATCTCCTTCGTTCCCTGTCTCCTGCACAACGCACGGGGCCGGTCAAGAGTTCGCAAAACCGGGCCGGGCCGGGGCGGGCCGGAGGCAGTCCGGGAAACAGTCACATCCTCGCGCAGTCGGCGGCGGGCGGCAGCCCGGCCCCGGGTGCCGCCGCGGTTTGGGAGACTGGAGCGGTGAGCAGCTCCCGTGTGATCAGCATCGTCGGCGCGACCGCCGCCGGAAAGTCCGACCTGGCCGTCGCCATCGCCCGCAGCCTCGGCGGCGAGGTGATCAACACCGACTCGATGCAGCTGTACCGGGGCATGGACATCGGCACGGCGAAGCTGACCGCGGCCGAGCGCGGGGGAGTGCCGCACCACCTGATGGACGTCTGGGACGTCACCGAGGCCGCCAGCGTCGCCGAGTACCAGCGGCTGGCCCGGGCCGAGATCGACCGGCTGCTCGCCGCCGGGCGCACCCCCGTCCTGGTCGGCGGCTCCGGGCTGTACGTCCGGGCCGCGATCGACGAGATGGAGTTCCCCGGCACCGACCCGCAGGTCCGCGCCCGGCTGGAGGCCGAACTGGAGCAGGACGGCCCGTACGCGCTGCACCGGAGGCTGGCCGGGCTGGACCCGGCGGCCGCCGAGGCGATCCTGGTCGGCAACGGGCGCCGGATCGTCCGTGCCCTGGAGGTCATCGAGATCACCGGGCAGCCGTTCACCGCCAACCTGCCGAGCAACACCGCGGTCTACGAGGCGGTGCAGATCGGCGTCGCGGTGGCGCGCCCCGAGCTGGACGAGCGGATCACCCTGCGGGTCGACCGGATGTGGGAGGCCGGGCTGCTGGACGAGGTGCGCGCGCTGGAACGGGTCGGGCTGCGGGAGGGCCGGACGGCCTCCCGGGCGCTCGGCTACCAGCAGGTGCTCGACCACTTCGCCGGGGAGTGCACCGAGGACGAGGCGCGGGCCGAGACGGTCCGGGCCACCAAGCGCTTCGCCCGTCGGCAGGAGTCCTGGTTCCGTCGGGACGACCGCATCCACTGGCTCGCCCGGCCGACCGGGACCGACCCGGTCGAGCTGCTGGAACGGTCCCTGGAACTGATTGACCGTCAGGGAGTTCCGGCCGCATAGGGCCTGTTCCGGCCAATTCGGCGGTGCAGCTGCGCGCGCAGGCGACCGTGCAGGACGAACCGGGGGTCACGGCCCGATCACGTGATGGCCACGGATCACCCGAGGACCCCGGTCAGGCCCCGAACGTCCCCCCTGGACATGCCATCATCGATGCCGTAAGGGTCGGCCCGCACGGGCCGACCGTGCCCGGCCGCGAGTCCGCTCGTGTCGAACTGTCAGGGGAGGCCGTGTGTCGACGGGTACCGGCCCCGAATCCGGCCAGAGCGGGAGTGTCACCGCACCGGCCGAGGAGTTCGACGAGTCGACCAGGGGCGACCTCCCCGTGCTGACCGGACTGGAGGCGCCGACCTCGTACGCGGCCGCGGTGCCCGCACTGGACACCCGCACCCCGCCGGACGCCGCCGTGCACGAGCGGGAGATCCGGCCGCGGCGCCGGCTCCGCTGGTGGCAGACCCTGCCGATCGCCCTGCTCGGCACCCTCGGCTCGCTGATGTTCGCCTTCCCGCTGGCCTTCGGCTCGGCCGGGGCGCGGGCCACCATGGTCGGGATGCTCGGGCTGCTGTTCACCGCCGCCTCGGTCGGCTGGGGCGCGATGGCCGCCCGGCACGCCGGCTACAAGTGGCCGGGGCTGCCGCGCCGGGGCTCCGGGCAGCGGGCCGGCTGGAAGGCCATCGTGGTCTACACCCTGATCGCGCTGGCCGCCTGCGCGCTCGCGGTGTGGCGGGTCGCCTACCTGCGCTGAGCCGGGCCCCGGGCTGCCCCGCCGTCGCCCTCAGTACCATCGGTGGGGTGAGCGCATCCTCTCCTCAGCGGCGGGCCGGTCTCCCCTTCTTCAAGGGCCACGGCACCCAGAACGACTTCGTGATCGTGCCGGACCCGGACGGCGTGCTGGAGATCGGCCCGGAGGCCGTCGCCGCGCTGTGCGACCGCCGGGCGGGCATCGGCGGCGACGGGCTGCTGCGCGTGGTGCGCGCGGCCGCCGACCCGGCCGCCGCGGACCAGGCCGACCGGGCCGAGTGGTTCATGGACTACCGCAACTCCGACGGCAGCATCGCCGAGATGTGCGGCAACGGCCTGCGGGTGTTCGCCCGCTTCCTGGTCGAGGCGGGCCTGGCGAAGCCCGGCGAGCTGGCGATCGCCACCCGCTCCGGGGTGCTCACCGCGACGGTCGCCGAGGACGCCGAGGACGGCACGCCCGGCGAGGTCACCATCGACATGGGCCGGGCGAAGCTGCCTGGGCCGGACGGCATCGAGGTCGCGGTCGGCGAGCGCCGCTGGCCCGCGCTGAACGTCAACATGGGCAACCCGCACGCGGTGGCCTTCGTGGAGAGCCTGGACCACGCCGGGAACCTCTTCACCGCCCCGCTCACCAGCCCCGCGGGCGCCTACCCGGAGGGCGTCAACGTCGAGTTCGTGGTGGACCGCGGCCCGCGGCACGTGGCGATGCGGGTGCACGAGCGCGGCTCGGGCGAGACCCGCTCCTGCGGCACCGGCGCCTGCGCCGTCGCGGTGGCGGCCATCCGCCGGGACGGCGCGGACCCGGCGGTCACCGGCGAGGCGGTCGCCTACACGGTGGACGTGCTGGGCGGCCGGCTGGTCATCACCGAGCACCCGGACGGCCGGGTGGAGATGACCGGTCCGGCGGTGATCGTGGCGGAGGGGCGGCTCGACCCGCGCTGGTGGGAGTCGATCGGCCAGCGGTGACGGCCCGGTTTGCCCAATTCGTACGGTGACGAATCCCCCCGATCGGGTGATAGCGGTCGCAGACGGGAATCACGGCGTCGCGGAACGTGCTCTGCTCGGTAGCATGGACCACCGGGTCGATCGCCCCTGGGAGGGGTAGCAGGATCATCCCCCACGAGGGGCCGCGCCCGGCGACGTTGCCGGAGGTGCCGATGACCATCGAAGCCGGGCAGTCCCTCACGGGGCAGCCGACGACCGCACGGCAGGCCGGGGCCAGGAGGCCCCTGGGGGAGCTCGGCCGGGCCGCGCTCGGCCGGGCCGGGCGGGCCGCCCTGCTGGCCACCGGCCGGCCGCCGGTGCCGGACGCCCTGGAACCGCTGGTCCAGGTGCACCGGCGGCACCACCCGCAGGCGGACCTCGCCCTGCTGGCCCGGGCGTACCGGTTGGCCGAGGCCAGCCACCGCGGCCAGAAGCGCAAGAGCGGCGAGCCGTACATCACCCATCCGCTGGCCGTCACCATGATCCTGGCCCAACTCGGTGCCGGGACGACCACCTTGGTCGCCTCGCTGCTCCACGACACCGTCGAGGACACCGAGTTGACGCTGGAGCAGGTGGGCGCCGGGTTCGGGCCCGAAGTCGCCTACCTGGTCGACGGGGTGACCAAACTGGAGAAGGTCGACTTCGGCGCCGCCGCCGAGGCCGAGACCTTCCGCAAGATGCTGGTCGCCACCGGCGACGACGTCCGGGTGATGGTGATCAAGCTCGCCGACCGGCTGCACAACATGCGCACCATCCGGCACATGAAGCCGGCCAGCCAGGTGCGGATCGCCAAGGTCACCCGGGACGTGCTGATCCCGCTGGCCGAGCGGCTCGGCATCCAGGTGCTCAAGGCGGAGCTGGAGGACATCGTCTTCGCCACCCTGCACCCCGAGGAGCACGCCCGCACCCGGGGCCTGATGGTCGGCCACGAGGCCGAGCCGGACGCCCTGCTGGAGCCCTTCGCCCGCCGGCTGGCCCGCCAGCTCGCCGAGACCGGGGTCGCCGCCGAGGTGACGGTACGGCCCCGGCACTGCGTCTCGCTGCACCGGGTGCTGATCAAGCGGGCCGCCGCGCCCGGCCGGGACGGCCGGCCGCAGGAGCCGCAGCCGGCCGACTTCGGGCGGCTGCTGGTGGTGGTCGAGGAGAACGCCGACTGCTACGCGGTGCTCGGCGAGCTGCACACCTGCTGGACGCCGCTGCCCGGGGAGTTCAAGGACTTCGTCGCCGCCCCCAAGTTCAACCTCTACCAGTCGCTGCACACCGCCGTGGCGCTGGACGGCGGCGCGGTGGTCGAGGTGCTGGTCCGCACCCGGCGGATGCACGAGGTGGCCGAGACCGGGGTGGTCGCGCTCGGCGACCCGTCCCCCGCCGGGCCGGCCCAGGACACCGACGAACTGGACCGCACCGACCCGGCCCGGCCCGGCTGGCTCAGCCGGCTGCTGGAGTGGCAGCAGGAGACCCCCGACCCGGACGCCTTCTGGTCCGCGCTCACCGCCGACCTGGCCGGGGACCGCGAGATCACCGTGGTGACGGAGAGCGGTGAAACGCTTCAGCTGAGGGCCGGGGCCAGCTGCGTGGACGCCGCCTACCTGCTCGGCGAGGAGACCGGGCACCGATGTATCGGCGCCCGGGTCAACGGCCGGCTCACCGCGCTCTCCACCCCGCTGCAGGACGGGGACGTGCTGGCGGTGCTCACCGAGAGCCTCCCGCCCGGCGGCGGGGCCCAGCCGTCCGGGCCGTCCCCGGAATGGCTGGCGCACACCCGCACCCCGGCCGCCCGGCTGGCCATCGAGCGCTGGCTGGCCGACCACCCGGCCGGGCTGCCGGTGGTGCGCACCGGCCCGGCCGGCGGACAGCCCGCCCCGCCCGCGCACCGGGCGGGCGAGCGCCGCTCCGCCCCCGTCGTGGTGGCCGACCGGCCCGGGGCCCAGGTGCGGCTGGCCCGCTGCTGCACGCCCGTGCCCCCGGACGCGGTGGCCGGCTACCCGATCCGCGGCGGCGCGGTGGCCGTGCACCGCACCGCCTGTCCCGCCGGGCAGCGGCTGCGCGCCGACGGGCGGGCCGAACTGGAGGTCCGCTGGCAGCCCGAGGACGCCCCGGCGGCCGGCCACCGGGTGACCCTGCGGGCCGAGGCGCTGAACCGGCCCCGGCTGCTCGCCGACCTCACCGCGGCGATCTCCGCCGAGGGCGTCGGCATCGTCTCCGCCGAGGTCGAACCGCCGCAGGAACTGCGGGTCCGGCACACCTACACCGTCGAGCTGCCCGAGCCGGGCGCGCTGCCCGCCCTGATGCGGGCGATGCTCAGGGTTTCCGGGGTGTACGACGTCAGCCGCCCGCACGCCCCGGAGGGGACGCAGACCCGGCACTCCGGCGGAAATGGGGGTGACCGGCCCGCACCGGGCGTGCGACCATCGTGGGGAATTCACGGCCGGTCCACGGCGTTCTCAGGGCACAGGAGCCCCGGTGGGATCCAAGGGACCACGCCGAAGCCATCCAGCGACCAAAGGACAGAATGACCTCCACGTTCGAAGCCCGCGACCACGCCGACGCCCCGCGCCGCCTCGACGGTCTGCGAGCGGAAGCCCTCATGGACGAGGACCTCGCGGCCATCGACGAGGACCTCGGCCACAGCTACGACGGCGACCAGTACGACCGCAGTGAGCGCGCCGCCCTGCGCCGTGTCGCCGGCCTCTCCACCGAACTCGAAGACGTCACCGAGGTCGAGTACCGCCAGCTCCGCCTGGAGCGCGTGGTGCTCGTCGGCGTCTGGACCGACGGCACCCTGGAGGAGGCGGAGAACTCGATGGCCGAGCTCGCCGCGCTCGCCGAGACCGCCGGTTCCCAGGTGCTGGACGGCGTCATCCAGCGCCGCGACAAGCCCGACGCGGCCACCTACATCGGCTCCGGCAAGGCGAAGGAGCTGCGCGACATCGTCGCCTCCACCGGCGCCGACACCGTGGTCTGCGACGGTGAGCTCACCCCCGGCCAGCTGATCCACCTGGAGGACGTGGTCAAGGTCAAGGTCGTCGACCGGACGGCCCTGATCCTGGACATCTTCGCCCAGCACGCCAAGTCCCGGGAGGGCAAGGCGCAGGTCTCGCTCGCGCAGATGCAGTACATGCTGCCGCGCCTGCGCGGCTGGGGTCAGTCGCTGTCCCGGCAGATGGGTGGCGGTGGCTCCGGCTCCTCGGGCGGCGGCATGGCCACCCGTGGTCCCGGTGAGACCAAGATCGAGACCGACCGGCGCCGGATCCGCGAGAAGATGGCGAAACTCCGCAAGGAGATCGCCGACATGAAGAAGGGCCGCGACACCAAGCGCCGGGAGCGCAAGCGCCACCAGGTGCCGTCCGTGGCCATCGCCGGCTACACCAACGCCGGCAAGTCCTCCCTGCTCAACCGGCTCACCGGCGCGGGCGTGCTGGTGGAGAACTCGCTGTTCGCCACCCTGGACCCGACCGTGCGCCGGGCCGAGACCCCGAGCGGGCGGCTCTACACCCTGGCGGACACCGTCGGCTTCGTCCGGCACCTGCCGCACCACCTGGTCGAGGCCTTCCGCTCGACCATGGAGGAGGTCGCCGACGCGGACCTCATCCTGCACGTGGTCGACGGCTCGCACCCCGAGCCGGAGACGCAGCTGGCCGCCGTCCGCGAGGTCATCGTCTCGGTCGACGCGCAGAACGTGCCGGAGATCGTGGTGATCAACAAGGCCGACGCCGCCGACCCGCACGTGCTGCAGCGCCTGCTGCGCCGCGAGCCGCACGCCATCGTGGTGTCGGCCCGCACCGGGGTCGGCATGGAGGAACTGCTCAGGCTCATCGACGACGAGCTGCCGCGACCGGCCGTCGAGGTGCGGGCCCTGGTGCCCTACACCCAGGGCGCCCTGGTCTCCCGGGTGCACAAGGAGGGCGAGCTGATCGCCACCGAGCACACCGCCGACGGCACGCTGCTGCACGCCAAGGTGCCGGCCGAGCTGGCCGCCGAGCTGGAGTACTTCGCGGTGGCCCTGCAGGGCTGATCCGCCCGTCGAGGTGGCCCCCGGACGTTCCGCGTCCGGGGGCTACTTCACGTTCTTGGCGAAGTAGTCGAAGGCCTGCTTGGCCTGGTCCTGGAGGGACGGACCGGCCCGGTAGCCCGCCGGGGTGCGGCTGCCGAGCGAGCTGACGCTGACCAGGTTGGGCCTGCCGTCCCGGGTGATGAACCAGCCGCCACCGCCCGCGCCGCCGGACATGGTGCAGCCGATCGCGTACATCGGCGGGCGGGACCGGTCGAAGGACAGCCGGCCCGGCGGGGCGGGGGAGTCGCAGCGCTCCAGCTCCGTGCCGTCGAAGGGCCGCTCCACCGGGTAGCCGAAGACCACCGCCGAGGTGATCTGCTCGCGCGGGGCGTTGAACCAGACCGGGACGGAACCGCCGACCGCCTCCTCCAGGGACGGGCCGGAGGCGGACTCGCCGCGCACCCGGACGATCCCGTAGTCGTACTGGTCGTGGGCGCCGACCCCGCTCTCCTGGAGCCAGGTCGGCGACACCATGGCGCGTACCGCCGGCCACCGGCCGTACGGGGCGGCCTGCTGCTCGCCGTACGGCTTGCCGCGGGCCGCCTGGCCGTCCCGGTTGTAGCCGGGGACGAAGACCAGGTTCTTCACCCAGCCGCCGCCCTTGCCGTCGTGCAGGCAGTGCGCGGCGGTGAGGACCAGGTTGCTGCGGCCCGGGTTGAGCGGGTCGGCGACCACCGTGCCGGAGCAGGCCGCGTCGCCCTGCGGGGTGGTCATCAGCAGCCTGCCGACCACGGCCGCGTCCGGGCCGTACGGGTGCGGCTGCGGCCGGGCCTGGACGGCGGCCGGCGGGGCGTCCCGGTCGACGCCGGGGGGTGCGGCGGCGGTCGGGGCGTACTCGGGGGTGGGCCGGGCCTTGGCGGCCTCCGTCCGGGCCGTCGTCCAGTAGCCCGGGGGCACCTGGTTGGCGAAGCCGCTGTCGGCGACGTAGCGGGCCCAGTCCTCCAGCTTCCAGCCGCTCAGGTCGCCCAGGCTGGTCGGCGCGGCCTTGGGCAGCGCCGCGGGCGGGGTGGCGGGGGCGGCGGGGCCGTCCGGCGCGCAGGCGGCCGCGGTGAGCGTCAGGGCGGCGAGCAGCGCGGCGCCGACCGCGGCGGGCCGCCGCCCCCCGGTGCGGGGGGAGCGGCGGGTGGAACGGGTGGTGCCGGTGGAGCTGGTGGTGCTCATGGTGCTGACGGTGCGCAAGCTGAGGAGTCCCCCGTGGTGGTGCCGGTCACTGCTTCCTGGAGATCCAGTCCAGGGCCTGCTGGGCGACCGTCTCCAGGTACGGGCCGCTCAGCGAGGTGTGCTCCTGGGTGCCGATCGAGGTGTTGCTGACCAGGGCGGTCCGCCCGTCCGGCATGGTGGCGAACCAGCCGCCGCCGCTGGCGCCCTGGGTCATGTTGCAGCCGATGGTCAGCATGGACGGGCGCTTGGGGTCGAAGGACAGCCGGACGGGCTTGCCGCCGTCGCACTTGTACAGCTCCTGGCCGTCGAACGGCTTGACCAGCGGGTAGCCGGTGGCCGAGACCTTGAGCTGGTCGCGGGGCGCGTCGAACCACACCGGGACGGCCGAACCGACCGTCTCCTCCAGGGACTTGCCGGTGTCGTTCTGGTTGTGCACGCGCATCACCGCGAAGTCGTACTGGTTGGCGGCGTCACCGGTCTGCCCGCCCTCGACCATCCACTGCGGGGAGGTGACGATCTGATCGGCCCACCAGGTGCCCAGCGGGGCCAGCTCGGACAGCGGGGCCTTCTTGCCGCCGCTGGAGGCGCCCGAGTTGTTGTAGGCCGGGACGAAGACCAGGTTCTTGTAGAAGTCGCCGCCCTTGCCCTCGTGCACGCAGTGGGCCGCCGTCCAGACCAGGTTGCTCCTGCCCGGGTGCTGCGGGTCGGCGATCACCGTCGCCGAGCAGTTGCCCCGGCCGCCCTGGGCGGAGAAGAACACCTTCCCGGAGGGCTGCTTGAGGTACGGGCGGGGCACCTGGACGGCCTTGACCACCGGCGGCTCCGGGTCGGTCACGCCGTCGGCGGCGGCCGGCTTGGCGGTCGGCGGCGCCGGGTCGGCGGGCTTGGCGTCGCCCATCTTGTCCGGGTTCCAGAAGTCCTTCACCACCGGGTTGTTGAAGACGTGCTTGGACGCCCACTTGTCCCAGTCGTCGTACTTCCACTTCCTGAGGTCGTCCCAGGTCTTCGGCAGGCCCTCCAGCAGGCTGGTCGGCAGGCCGGACGGCAGGGTGATCCCGCCGATGACGCCGCCGGGGGCGGCGGAGCCGCTCGCGTCCGTGCTGGGCGGCGGTGCGGCGACGGTCCGGTCGGTGCCCGCCGGGCCGTCCGGTCCGCAGGCGCTGACGGCCAGCAGCGTTCCGGCGACCAGGGCGGCGGCCAGGGCTGACCGGTGGATCGGTGGCATCGGTGCGCTTCCCCCTGTACTCGCTGTACTCGGTCGGACTGTGTCGGGTCGGTCTTCGGTGCGGCGGCTCGCCGCCCTGGAGTCTTCCATCGCCGTACAGGACGGCGGCGGCCGCCCCCCGGGTTCCGGGACCGTCCGGGGGTCACCGATCCGTGACGCGGAACCGGCCCCCTCGTTGGCACAGCAGGGCCGCCCCGGCCGGTGACGCACTATCCCCGATCTTCACCCGGACGAGTGAGCCGTCCTTGTGATCACCCGTCAGGGATAGGTAACCCTTACCTGACGCGACGGTGCGAGCGCCCGCCGATCCTCTCCACCACCCGCGCGCGTCCGCACCCCCACGCGCACCAAGGAGCAGCCTTGAGCACCGCCCTCACCGGAGCCCCGCCCGTACCGCCGCCGACCGCGCAGCGGGCCGCCTCCGGCCCCGACCCGCTGCTGCACCCCGACCCCGCCGTCGCCGCCGAACAGGCGTCCCTGGAAGCCCTGTTGCGCTGCTGGGCCCGGGAGACCGGGGCCCGCCCCGGGGCGGACGGCCGACTGCGGATCGACGTCCTCGGCGGGGCCGCCCGGCTCACCGCCGCCGTCCGGCACTGGTCGCCCGGCGGCTGGCACCGCTTCGGCCCGGCCACCCTCTCGGCCGGGGACGGTACCGCGGCGGCCCCGGTCGACGCCGTCACCGCCGCCGCCCTGCTCGCCGCCGCGGCCGCCGACCGGCCCGACCCCGGACAGGTCGCCGACCTCGCCGCCCGGGTCGCCGACTCGGTGGTGCGCACCGCCGAGATCCTCGCCCACCGCCGCACCGCCGCCGAACCCGGCGGGCCGGAACGCTCCGCCTTCCTCGCCGCCGAACAGTCCCTGCTGCTCGGCCACCCCCTGCACCCCACCCCGAAGAGCCGCGACGGCCTCGGCCCGGCCCAGAGCGCCGCCTACTCGCCCGAACTCCACGGCTCCTTCCAGGTCCACTGGTACGCCGTCGACCGCGGCCTGCTCGCGGCCGGCTCCGCCGTCGCCGAGAGCGCCGACCGGATCACCGCCACCCTGCTCGGCGGCCACGCGACCCTCCCGCCCGGCACCGCCGCCCTCCCGCTGCACCCCTGGCAGGCCCGCGAACTCGCCCACCGCCCGACCGTCGCCGCGCTGCTCGCCGACGGGCTGCTGCACGACCTCGGCCCGGCCGGCGAACCCTGGTACCCCACCTCCTCGGTGCGCACCGTCTACCGACCCGGCACCCCGTGGATGCTCAAACTCTCGCTCGGCCTGCGGATCACCAACTCCCGCCGGGAGAACCTGCGCAAGGAACTCCACCGCGGCCTGGAGGTGCACCGGCTGCTGGAGCGCGGACTCGCCGCCGAGTGGCGGGCCGCCCACCCCGGCTTCGACATCGTCCGCGACCCCGCCTGGATCGGTGTCGACCACCCCGACCTCGGCGACCCCGGCGGGCTCGACACCGTGCTGCGCGCCCAGCCCTTCGGACCGGCCGAACGCGCCCTCTGCGTCGCCGGGTTCGTCGCGGAACAGCCGCGCGGCACCGGCGTGACCGTGCCGTCCGCCCTCGGCGACACCCTGCGCGCGCTCGCCGCCCGCACCGGCCGCCCGCTGCGCACCGTGGCCGCCGAATGGTTCCTGCGCTACCTGGACGCCGTCGTGCTGCCCGTCCTCTGGCTGGACGGCCGCGGCGGCATCGCCCTGGAGGCCCACCAGCAGAACAGCATCGTCCTGCTGGACGCCGAGGGCTGGCCCAGCGGCGGCCGCTACCGCGACAACCAGGGCTACTACTACCGGGAGAGCGCCGCCGAGCGGCTCACCGCCCGGCTGCCCGGACTCGGCGAGCAGAGCGACACCTTCCTGCCCGACGAGGTCATCGACCACCACTTCGCCTACTACCTCGGCATCAACCACGTGCTCGGGCTGATCGGCGCCTTCGGCTCCCAGGGCCTCGCCGAGGAAACGGTGCTGCTGGCCGGGTTGCGCCGGTTCCTGGCCGGCCCCCGGGCCGCCGCCACCGGCTCCGCCCTGCCCGCCCTGCTGCTGGACGCGCCCACCCTGCCCTGCAAGGCCAACCTGCTCACCCGGATCAACGGCCTCGACGAACTGGTCGGCCCGGTCGCCACCCAGTCCGTGTACGTGGACATCCCCAACCCGGTGGCGGGCGCCTGATGCCCGAGGAGCTGCCCGGGTGGGGCGAAGTCCCCACCCCGGCCGGCCGGTTCCGGCTCGCCCCGGTCCGGCTGCCCGACCACCTGGAGCTGCTCACCGGATGGATGAACGATCCCGAGGTCGACGCCTTCTGGGAGCTCGCCGGGCCGCCCGCCGTCACCGAACGGCACGTCCGGGCCCAACTGGACGGCGACGGAAGCAGCCTTCCCTGCCTCGGACTGCTCGACGGCACCCCGATGAGCTACTGGGAGGTCTACCGCGCCGACCTCGACCCGCTCGCCGGGCACTACCCCGCCCGCCCGCACGACACCGGCGTGCACCTGCTGCTCGGCCCGGCCGCCAGCCGCGGCCGCGGCCTCGGGGCCCAGCTGCTCGCCGCCGTCGCCGACCTCGTCCTGCGCCACCGGCCCGACTGCCGACGGGTGGTGGCCGAACCGGACGTCCGCAACCGGCGCTCCGTCCGAGCCTTCGAACGGGCCGGATTCCGGGCCGCCGCCGAACTCGACCTGCCCGACAAGCGCGCCGCCCTGATGGTGCGCGACCGCGAAGCGCCACTTCCCGCCTAGGACGCCCCTGTGGACACCTCGACACCCCACGAACCCCCCTACGACCTGCTCGGCGTCGGCATCGGCCCGTTCAACCTCTCGCTCGCCGCCCTCGCCGAACCCGTACCCGGGCTGCGCACGCTCTTCTGCGACCAGCGCCCCGAATTCCGCTGGCACCACGGCATGCTGGTGGACGGCGCCCGGATGCAGGTGCCCTTCCTGGCCGACCTGGTCTCACTCGTCGACCCGACCAACCCGTGGTCCTTCCTCAACTACCTGCGCGCCCAGGACCGGCTGTTCCCGTTCTACTTCGCCGAACGCTTCCAGCTGCCCCGCCGCGAGTACGACCACTACTGCCGCTGGGCCGCCGACCGGCTGCCCAACTGCCGCTTCGGCACCGAGGTCACCGCCCTGCACCGGGACGGCCCGCTGTTCCGGGTCGAGCTGACCGACACCGCCACCGGCCGGCGCAGCACCGTCCGGGCCCGCAACCTCGCGCTCGGCGTCGGCACCCGGCCGGTGCTCCCCGAGGCCTTCGCCGCCCTGGCCGACCACCCGCTGGCCTTCCACTCCGCCGAGTACCTGGACCGCCGGGCCGGGCTCGCGGGCGCCCGGGACATCACCGTGGTCGGCAGCGGACAGTCCGGCGCCGAGGTCTTCCTCGACCTGCTCCGCCGCCACCAGGACGACGGGGTCCGGCTGCGCTGGCTCACCCGCACCCGGGCACTCGCCCCCATGGAGTACTCCAAGCTCGGCCTGGAACACTTCACCCCCGACTACACCCGCTACTTCCACGGCCTGCCCGGCCCGGTCCGGGACGCCCTGGTCACCTCCCAGTGGCAGCTGCACAAGGCCGCCAGCGCGGAGACCCTCGCCGAGATCCACGACCACCTCTACGAGCGCACCATCGGCCGCCCGATCGACACCGCCCCGGTCGAGATCACCCCCGGCACCGCCGTCACCGCCGCCCGGCCCGGGCCCTGCGGCGGATTCGAACTGGACTGCCGGCACACCGACTCCGGCGCCGAGCACCTGCTGCGCACCGACGCCGTGGTGCTCGCCACCGGCTACCGCGCCGCCCGCCCGGCCGCGCTCGAACCGCTCGCCCACCTGATCGACTGGGACGAGAGCGGGCGCTACCGGGTCGACCTCGACCACCGGGTCGCCACCCGGCCGGAGCTCACCGGCGGCCTCTACGTCCAGAACGCCGAACTCCACACCCACGGGGTCGGCGCCCCCGACCTCGGCCTCGGCGCCCACCGGGCCGCCGTCATCCTCAACGCCGTCACCGGCCGGACCGTCCACCGGCTGCCCGACCGCACCGCCTGGACCGGCTTCGCGCCGCCCGGGACGGCGGCCCCGGCCGCCGGGCCCGCGAGCGCCTCGATCGAGCAGACCCCCGTCGTCCCCCACCCCCAGGAGCTGACCCGTGCCGCAACCGTCGGCCGCTGAACCGCCGCTCTACCTGCCCCCGCACCTCACCGCCGGGCACTGGCAGCGGGCCGGCCGCGCCCTGCTGGCCAAGATGCTCGGCGAGTTCGCCTACGAGGACCTGCTCAAGCCCGTCCCGGGCACCCTCGACGGCGAGTACCTGGTGAAGCTCCCCGAGGCCGAGTACCGCTTCGCCGCCCGGCGCGGCGCCTACGACAGCTGGCAGGTCGACCCCGGGTCGATCCGCTGCTCCCGCCCCGACGGCCTGGACCCGCTGCGCTTCCTCCCGTACGCCCGGGACGCGCTCGGGATGCGCGGCGACACCACCGCCCACCTGGTCCGCGAGCTGTCCGCCACGCTGACCGCCGACGCCCGCCAGCTCGCCACCGCGCTCACCGCCGCCGAGCTCGCCGACCTCGACCACCCCGCCCTGGAGGGCCGGCAGGGCGGCCACCCGTGGATCGTCCCCAGCAAGGGCCGGATCGGCTTCTCCGGCACCGACACCGCCCGCTGGGCCCCGGAGGCCCGCAGCCCCCGGCCGCTGCCCTGGATCGCAGTCCACCGCCGGCTCGCCGAGTACCGTGGCGTGCCCGGCCTGGAACGCCCCGAGCAGCTGTACGCCCGCGAACTGGACGACGAGGCCGCACTGCGCGCCCCGCTCGGCGCCGACGCCGACGACTACCTGCTGCTGCCCGTCCACCCCTGGCAGTGGGACGAGACGGTCCTGCCGCTGTTCGCGCCCTGGATCGCCTCCGGCGAGATCGTCCCGCTGGCCTCGGACGGCGACCCACGGCTGCCCCAGCAGTCCATCCGCTCCTTCTTCAACACCGCCCACCCCGAGCGCTGCACCGTCAAGCTGCCGCTGTCCATCCTCAACACCCTGGTCTGGCGCGGACTGCCGGTCGAACGCACCCTCGCCGCGCCCGCCGTCACCGCCTGGCTGCACGGGCTGCGCGACGCCGACCCGTATCTGCGGGACGAGTGCCGGGTGATCCTGCTCGGCGAGATCGCCTCCGTCACCGTCGACCACCCGCTCTACCGGGAGATGCCCGACTCCCCGTACCAGTACAAGGAACTGCTCGGCGCGATCTGGCGCGAACCGCTCGGCCCCTTCCTGGCCGACGACGAGCGCGCCCGCACCCTCGCCGCCCTGCTGCAGAGCGGCTCCGACGGGCGCGCCCTCGCCGTCGAACTGATCGCCCGCTCCGGCCTCACCCCCGCCGAGTGGACCGCCCGGCTGTTCGCCGCGCTGCTGCCGCCGCTGCTGCACTTCCTCTACCGCTACGGGCTGGTCTTCTCCCCGCACGGCGAGAACGCCATCGTGGTCTTCGACGACCGCGGCACCCCGGCCCGGCTCGCGGTCAAGGACTTCGTCGACGACGTCAACCTCAGCGACCAGGACCTCCCCGAGCTGCGCGCACTGCCCCCCGAGGTCGCCGACGTGCTGCTGCGGGAGAACCCCCAGGGGCTGTGCCAGTTCATCCACTCCGGGCTGTTCATCGGCGTCTTCCGCTACCTCGCCCCGCTGCTGGAGGCGCAGTCCGGCCTCGCCGAGACCGAGTTCTGGGCCCTGCTGCGCGCGGAGATCCACCGCTACCAGGCCCGCTTCCCCGAGCTGCGCGAGCGCTTCGACCTGTTCGACCTGTTCCGGCCCCGGATCGACCGGCTCTGCCTCAACCGCAACCGGCTGCTCATGGACGGCTACCAGGACCGCCCGCACCGCCCGCACGCCGTCCGGCACGGCACCGTGCCGAACGCCCTGGTCGGCGTGGAGGTGCGGCTGCCCGGCCGCCGCCCCGGACAACGGGACCGGATTGTCGCCCCCGCCCCGTAGGGTGGAAGGGTCATGACGAACGACTCCGAATCCCAGCCCGCGACGGACCTCGGCGACGAGGCCGAGGAAGCCGTCGCCGTTCCGCGCTCGCGGATCCCCGAGCTGTTGCACGCCGCGGTCGAGGCCGTCGGCGGTGTGGAGCGCCCCGGCCAGATGCGGATGGCCGAGGCCGTCGCCGACGCCGTCGACCACTCCGAGCACCTGCTCGTCCAGGCCGGCACCGGCACCGGCAAGTCCCTCGCCTACCTGGTGCCGGCCCTCGCCCACGGCGACCGGGTGGTGGTCGCCACCGCCACCCTCGCCCTGCAACGCCAGCTGGTGGAACGGGACTTGCCGCGTACGGTCGAGGCGCTGCACCCGGTGCTGCGCCGCCGCCCGCTGTACGCGATGCTCAAGGGCCGCTCCAACTACCTGTGCCTGCACCGGGCCAACGAGGGCACGCCGAGCGACGAGGGCGAGGGCCTGTTCGACCCGGTCGACGCGCTCGGCGGCCCCACCGGCAAGCTCGGCCAGGACGTGCTCCGGCTGCGCGACTGGGCCGACGAGACCGAGACCGGCGACCGGGACGACATGAGCCCCGGCGTCTCGGACAAGGCCTGGGCGCAGCTCTCGGTCACCTCCAAGGAGTGCCTGGGCGCGACCCGCTGCGCGTACGGGCAGGAGTGCTTCGCGGAGAAGGCCCGGGAGCGGGCCAAGCTCGCGGACGTCGTGGTCACCAACCACGCGATGCTCGCGATCGACGCGATCGAGGGCGCGCCGGTGCTGCCCGAGCACGGGCTGCTGATCGTCGACGAGGCGCACGAGCTGGTCAACCGGGTCACCGGCGCGGCCACCGCCGAGCTGACCGTCGGCGCCGTCAACCGGACGGTCAAGCGGGCCGCCCGGCTGGCCAACGAGAAGGCCGTGGACGCCCTCCAGGCCGCCGCCGAGAACTATCACGGCCTGATGGAGACCGCCCAGCCCGGCCGGGTCGAGGAACTGCCCGAGTACCTGGCGTACGCGGTCACCGCGATCCGGGACGCCTCCCGGCAGGTGATCACCTCGCTCGGCGAGACCCGGGACAAGGGCCTCAGCGACGAGGACGCCGTCCGCAAGCAGGCGATGGCCTCGGCGGAGACCCTGCACGAGACCGCCGACCGGCTGCTGGAGGGCTCCGAGTACGACGTGGTCTGGATCGAGCGCAGCGACCGCTACGGGCTGGGCACCGCCTCGCTGCGGGTCGCGCCGCTGAGCGTGTCCGGGCTGCTGCGCGAGGGCCTGTACAAGGAGCGCTCGGTCGTCCTGACCTCGGCGACCCTCAAGCTCGGCGGGGACTTCAACGGGGTGGCCGGTTCGCTCGGCCTGCCCAAGGAGACCAGGCTGCCGGACCAGCGCACCCCCGGTGACAACCCGGAGGCCGGCTCCGGCTTCGGCGAGGACTCCGTCCCGCACTGGCGGGGCATCGACGTCGGCTCGCCGTTCAAGTACCCCAAGCAGGGCATCCTGTACGTGGCCAAGCACCTCGCGGACCCCGGTCGCGACCCCGAACGGCCCGACATGCTCGACGAGTTGGCCGAGCTGGTCGAAGCGGCCGGTGGGCGCACCCTGGGCCTGTTCTCCTCGATGCGCGGCGCCCAGGCCGCCGCCGAGGCGATGCGGGAGCGGCTCGACCACCGGATCCTGCTCCAGGGGGAGGACACCCTCGGCGAGTTGATCCGCGAGTTCGCCTCGGACGCCACCACCTGCCTGTTCGGCACCCTCTCGCTCTGGCAGGGCGTGGACGTGCCCGGCTCGGCCTGCCAGCTGGTCGTGATGGACCGGATCCCGTTCCCGCGGCCGGACGACCCGCTGATGAGCGCCCGCCAGAAGGACGTCGAACAGCACGGCGGGAACGGCTTCATGGCGGTCGCGGCGACCCATGCGGCGCTGCTGATGGCGCAGGGCGCGGGCCGGCTGGTGCGCGCGGCGGACGACCGGGGTGTGGTCGCGGTGCTCGACCCGCGGGTGGAGACCAAGCGGTACGGGGGCTTCTTCCGGTCCTCGATGCCGGAGTTCTGGTACACCACGGACCGCAACCAGGTGCGGCGCTCGCTGGCGGCGATCGATGCCTCGGCGGCGCCGGTGCGGCCGGTGGTGAAGCGGGGCTGAGCGGCCCGGCACGTGCGGTAGGACGACGGAGGGGCTCCCCGCTGACGCGGTGGAGCCCCTTCCCGTTGTAGTGCCGGCCGCGCGCGGTGGCGGCCGGGTGCCGCTGTCAGAGGCGGCGCAGGACCGCGACCACCTTGCCCAGGATGGTGGCGTTGTCCCCGTTGATCGGCTCGTAGGCCGGGTTGTGCGGCATCAGCCAGATCCGGCCGTCCTCGCGCTTGAGCCGCTTGACGGTGGCCTCGCCGTCGATCATGGCGGCCACGATGTCGCCGTTCTCGGCGACCGGCTGGCGGCGCACCGTGACCCAGTCGCCGTCGCAGATGGCCGCCTCGATCATCGAGTCGCCGCGCACGGTGAGGGCGAACAGCTCGCCCTCGCCGACCAGCTGGCGGGGCAGCGGGAAGACGTCCTCGACGGTCTGCTCGGCCAGGATCGGACCACCGGCCGCGATCCGGCCGACCAGCGGCACGTAGGAGGTGGAGGGCCGCCCGGCCGTCTCGGCGGTGTTGGGGCGGGCCACCTCGACGCCGCGGACCTCATAGGCGCGCGGGCGGTGCGGGTCGCGGCGCAGGAAGCCCTTGCGTTCCAGGGCCATCAGCTGGTGGGCGACCGAGGAGGTGCTGGACAGGCCGACGGCCTGGCCGATCTCGCGCATGGACGGCGGGTAGCCGCGGCGCTGGACGGAGTCGCGGATGACCTCGATCACCCGGCGCTGGCGCTCGGTGAGGCCGGCCTCGTCGGTGCGGATGCCGGGGGGGCGGCCGGGCATCGCGCGGGCCGGGGAGGGGGTGGTGTCGTCCATGGTGGGGGAGTGCTCGATCGGCTGGTCGGGAACGCGGCCCGTGGTGGAAACGGCCGGGCCGGAGAGGCGGTGGTCTTCGCTACGGTCCATGCTGATGTCCACGCTCTGCTGATTCGTGGTGCGCTGCCCCACCTTGAACTGGGAGTGTTCCTGCACCGGGATGGTGTTGGTTTCGATGGTGTTCACGGCGGCCCCTCTCGACGGCTGTCCTCTCCCCTTTTCCAGCCCAACGCGCCTCCTATCGAAAGGTTGCGCCAAACACACGTTCGAGTGAATTATTCGGGAGTTGACTGACTCGATCAAGGCTTTGTTGTACATCGAGTAAATGTTCGACCGGATGTCGACTCCGGAAGTCTAATCGGCGCCGACACGCCAGGGGTGTCGCCTCCCCCTGAGACCTAGATGTAGTGGCTAGAGTCCTCTCCGTGCCCAGTACTAGTGGTCGCGCCGCATGATCAGCTTGCCGAGGGCGGGGGCGCATCGCATAGACTCAACCGGTCCGCACGTCCTGCCAGGGAGGGATCCCCAGGTGCACTGCCCCTTCTGCCGGCACTCCGACAGCCGCGTTGTCGACAGCCGGACCACCGAGGACGGCAGCTGCATTCGCCGTCGTCGACAGTGCCCGGACTGCGGCCGCCGTTTCACCACCGTGGAGACGGCCGCGCTCATGGTCATCAAGCGCAGCGGCGTCACCGAACCCTTCTCCCGGCAGAAGGTCATCACCGGAGTCCGCAAGGCCTGCCAGGGCCGCCCGGTCACCGAGGACGCCCTCGCCCAGCTCGGCCAGCGGGTCGAGGAGTGCGTGCGGGCCAGCGGCAGCGCCGAGCTGACCACCCACGACGTCGGGCTGGCCATACTCGGCCCGCTGCGGGACCTCGACGTGGTCGCCTACCTGCGCTTCGCCAGCGTGTACCAGGCGTACGACGGACTCGAGGACTTCGAGGCCGCCATCGCGGAGATCCGCGCCGAGCGGCCCGCCGCCGAGGCGGACGGCACCTGCGTGCCCGTTCCCGCCGCCGCGCCCTAGGAGGCGCGCCGGGCCCCCGCGGGCCCGCCCAGGAGCCACCACCATGCGGCCCCCCGTGGGCCGGCAGCAGCACACCGGCCCCGCGTGGGCCCACGCGTGCCCGAAATCGGGGCACGGAACACTACAAACCGTGCGCAAGCGGACGGGTCCCGTCTGCCCGCATACCGGAAGAACGAACCAGCGGTGCCCGGACTTTTCAGGGCACTTCGGGCGTTTGCCCAGGAGGAGGAGCGAGAAGTGACAGACACCACGAGCGGTTCCGCACGCGGGTCGAAGTCCGAGAAGGCCGCGACCAAGGGTGCCAAGGCCCCGAAGGGCGGTCTCCGGATGGAGCGCATCCACACCACCCCTGGCGTGCACCCCTACGACGAGGTCCGCTGGGAGCGGCGCGACGTCGTCATGACCAACTGGCGCGACGGCTCCATCAACTTCGAGCAGCGCGGCGTCGAGTTCCCCGACTTCTGGTCGGTCAACGCCGTCAACATCGTCACGTCCAAGTACTTCCGCGGCGCCGTCGGCACCCCCCAGCGCGAGTGGAGCCTCAAGCAGATCATCGACCGCGTGGTGCTCACCTACCGCGCGGCCGGCGAGAAGCACGGCTACTTCGCCACCAAGGACGACGCCGAGATCTTCGAGCACGAGCTGACCCACGCCCTCCTCCACCAGGTGTTCAGCTTCAACTCGCCGGTCTGGTTCAACGTCGGCACCAAGCAGCCCCAGCAGGTCAGCGCCTGCTTCATCCTGTCCGTCGACGACTCCATGGAGTCGATCCTCGACTGGTACAAGGAAGAGGGCATGATCTTCAAGGGCGGCTCCGGCGCCGGCCTCAACCTCTCCCGGATCCGCTCCTCCAAGGAGCTGCTCTCCTCCGGCGGCAACGCCTCCGGCCCGGTCTCCTTCATGCGCGGCGCCGACGCCTCCGCCGGCACCATCAAGTCCGGCGGCGCCACCCGGCGCGCGGCCAAGATGGTCGTCCTGGACGTCGACCACCCGGACGTCGAGGCCTTCATCGAGACCAAGGTGAAGGAGGAGGAGAAGATCCGCGCCCTGCGCGACGCGGGCTTCGACATGGACCTCGGCGGCGACGACATCACGTCCGTCCAGTACCAGAACGCCAACAACTCGGTCCGCGTCAACGACGAATTCATGACCGCCGTCGAGAACGGCACCGAATTCGGCCTGCGCGCCCGGATGACCGGCGAGGTCATCGAGACCGTCGACGCCAAGAAGCTGTTCCGCAAGATGGCCGAGGCCGCCTGGGCCTGCGCCGACCCCGGCATCCAGTACGACTCCACCATCAACCACTGGCACACCTGCCCCGAGTCCGGACGCATCAACGCCTCCAACCCGTGCTCGGAGTACATGCACCTGGACAACTCCAGCTGCAACCTCGCCTCGCTGAACCTGATGAAGTTCCTGCGCGACGACGACTCGTTCGACGCCGAGCGCTTCGCCAAGGTCGTCGAGCTGGTCATCACCGCGATGGACATCTCCATCTGCTTCGCCGACTTCCCCACCGAGAAGATCGGCGAGACCACCCGCGCCTTCCGCCAGCTCGGCATCGGCTACGCCAACCTCGGCGCCCTGCTGATGGCCACCGGCCACGCCTACGACAGCGAGGGCGGCCGCGCCCTGGCCGGCGCCATCACCTCGCTGATGACCGGCACCGCCTACCGCCGCGGCGCCGAACTCGCCGGCGTCGTCGGCCCGTACGACGGCTACGCCCGCAACGCCACCGCCCACCAGCGGGTCATGAAGCAGCACGCCGACGCCTCCCTGGACGCCGTCTCCTTCGACGACCTGGACGCCCCGGTCTGGCTCCAGGCCAACAAGTCCTGGCAGGACGTGCTGCGCATCGGCGCGCAGAACGGCTTCCGCAACGCCCAGGCCTCGGTCCTCGCCCCGACCGGCACCATCGGCCTGATGATGGACTGCGACACCACCGGCGTCGAGCCCGACCTCGCCCTGGTCAAGTTCAAGAAGCTCGTCGGCGGCGGCTCGATGCAGATCGTCAACGGCACCGTCCCGCGCGCCCTCAAGCGCCTCGGCTACCAGGACGAGCAGATCGAGGCGATCGTCGCCCACATCGCCGAGCACGGCAACGTGGTGGACGCGCCGGGCCTCAAGGCCGAGCACTACGAGGTGTTCGACTGCGCGATGGGCGAGCGTTCCATCTCCCCGATGGGACACGTGCGGATGATGTCGGCGATCCAGCCGTGGATCTCCGGTGCCATCTCCAAGACGGTGAACATGCCCGCCGCCGCGACCGTCGAGGACGTCGAGGAGATCTACTTCGAGGCCTGGAAGATGGGCGTCAAGGCGCTCGCCATCTACCGCGAGAACTCGAAGGTCGGCCAGCCGCTCTCGGCCAAGAAGAAGGAATCCGAGGCCAAGGCGGAGGAGGCCCCCGCCGCCGTGGTCGAGAAGGTCGTCGAGTACCGCCCGGTCCGCAAGCGCCTGCCCAAGGGCCGCCCGGGCATCACCACCTCCTTCACGGTCGGTGGCGCCGAGGGCTACATGACCGCCAACTCCTACCCGGACGACGGCCTCGGCGAGGTCTTCCTGAAGATGTCCAAGCAGGGCTCGACCCTCGCGGGCATGATGGACGCCTTCTCCATCGCCGTCTCGGTCGGCCTCCAGTACGGCGTGCCGCTGGAGACCTACGTCTCGAAGTTCACCAACATGCGCTTCGAGCCGGCCGGCCTGACCGACGACCCGGACGTGCGGATGGCCCAGTCGATCGTCGACTACATCTTCCGCCGCCTGGCGTTGGACTTCCTGCCGTTCGAGACCCGCTCGGCGCTGGGCATCCACTCCGTCGAGGAGCGCACCCGCCACCTGGAGACCGGCTCCTACGAGCCGCTGGAGGCCGAGGAGCTCGACACCGAGTCCCTCGCCCAGTCCGCCCCGGTCGCCGCGGCCAAGCCGTCCCCGGCCCCCGCCCCGGCTGTCGAGGCGCCCAAGGCGGCCCCGAAGCAGGCCCACAACTCCACGGAGCTGATGGAGATCCAGCTCGGCCTCAACGCCGACGCGCCGCTCTGCTTCTCCTGCGGTACCAAGATGCGCCGCGCCGGCAGCTGCTACCTCTGCGAGGGCTGCGGCTCCACCAGCGGCTGCAGCTGACCGCGGCGCTGACCCCGCGCGGGTGAGCCACCGCTGAGGCGGGGCGAGGACTTCACGTCCTCGCCCCGCCTCTTCTCGTTGTCCCGGGTCGCCGATGTCACGGATGGGGGTGATGGCCGGTCGTAGGGGGTGACGGTGCTCGGTGAGAGGAGTGGTGTGGTGACGGGGACGGTGCTGGTGACCGGGGCGACGGGGACGTTGGGGCGGGAGGTGGTGCGGCTGCTGGTGGCGCGCGGGGTGGCGGTGCGGGGGTTGAGCCGGCGGGCGCGGGAGGCGGGGGACGGGGTCGAGTGGGTGGTCGGGGACCTGGTGGGCGGGGCGGGGATCGCGGCGGCGGTGGCCGGGGTGGAGACGGTGCTGGACTGCGCGACCACCCAGGGGCGGAAGGACGTGGCGGGGGTCGGGCGGCTGGTGGCGGAGGCCCGGCGGGCCGGGGTTCGGCACCTGGTGTACGTGTCGATCGTGGGGATCGACCGGGTGCCGCTCGCGTACTACCGGGCGAAGCTCGACTGTGAGCGGCTGGTGCGGGAGTCGGGGCTGGGGTGGACGGTGCTGCGGGCGACGCAGTTCCACGACCTGCTGTTCAAGGCCTTCGACCTGAGCGCGCGGCTGCCGGTGTTCCCGGTGGTGAGCGGCGCCGAGGTGCAGCCGGTGGACGTCCGGGAGGTGGCGGAGCGGCTGGTGGCGCTGGTGGGGCGGGAGCCGGCCGGGTTCGCGCCGGAGGTGGGCGGGCCGCGGGTGCGGTCCTACCGGGAGTTGGCGCAGGCGTACCTGCGGGCGGCGGGTCGGCGGCGGCCGGTGCTGCCGCTGCGGGTGCCGGGGGCGACGGGGCGGGCGTTGCGGGCGGGTGGGCTGACGACGCCGGAGCGGGCGGTGGGGCGGGGGACCTTCGAGGAGGCCTTGGCGCGGCGGTTCGGCTGAGCCCCCGGCGGCGGCCGGCCGGAGCTGTCAACACAGGTTGACATTCCCGAGGATGTCAACCAGAGTTGACGTCATGAGCGAGAGTGGAGAGCTCGCGGCCGCCGCGAGCAGTCGCGACCCCGCCGTGGGGCTCCGGGCGGTCCGCGCCCTGCGTGATCTGGCGGACCGTCTGGAGGCCCTCCAGGTGGGCAACGCCCGGTCGCAGGGCTGGTCCTGGCAGGACATCGCGGTCTGCCTCGGGGTGACCAGGCAGGCGGTGCACAAGAAGCACGCACGACGGGGGCCCGGCAAGGGCGAGGACGGAGGCTGAGCGATGTTCGAACGGTTCACCCAGGGGGCCCGGCGGGCCGTGGTCATCGCCCAGGAGGAGGCGAGGCAGCTGCGGGACGACCGGGTCGGGACGGAGCACCTCCTGCTGGGGGTCCTGGACCGGCCGGAGGACCCGGCCATCGCCGTGCTGGCGGAGGCCGGGCTGGACCAGGAGGCGGTGCGGCAGGCGGTGCGCCGCCTGCGGGGGAAGGGGGACCGACAGGTGCTGGCCACGATCGGGGTCGACCTGGACGCGGTGCGGGAGGCGGTCGAGGCGGCTTTCGGGGAGGGGGCGCTGGACGCCCCGCCGGAGGAGGGGCGCAAGCGCTGGGGCCGGTTCCGCTCCGGGGGTTCCGCGACCGGGCACATCCCGTTCTCGCGCCCGGCGAAGAAGGCGCTGGAGCTGTCGTTGCGGGAGGCGCTGCGGTTGAAGTCGAAGGAGATCGGGGTGGCGCACCTACTGCTCGGGGTGCTCCGCGAGGGGGAGGGGCTCGGGGTGCTGGTCGTCGCCGACCACGGGCTGGACACGGCGGCCGTCCGGCGGGCGGTGGAGGCCGAACTGGTCTGAGCGCGGTGCCTGGAAGGGGTGGAAGGTGTCGCCGTGCGGTGTCCTCGGTGTGAATGAAGGAGATTGACCGTCAACTAGCGGGTTGAGGGCAATGTCTGAATCGATATGATCGGCCGAAAGCGTGAACCGATCAGCCGCCCGGAGGCGTTTCACGACGCCACCGGGCGGTCTGGTATGCGCCCGACCAGCTGTCGGCGGCCGCAACCGTCGCCGACCCGCCGCCCGCGCCGCCGCCCGCCGACGTTGCCGAGGACCGCCCCGATGAGAGAAGCCACCAGCCCCGACGGTCGGCCGCGCCGCCGCTCCGCGCCGCGCACCGTCGCCCTGACCGCGGCCGCCGTGCTGCTGGCGCTGGTCGCCGCGCCGGTCGGCATCGGCCGGGCCCTGGGCGCGCACCAACCGCTCACCGCGCTCGCGGTGGCCGCCGTGGCGGTGCTCTGGCTGATCGTGGTCGGCCTGGCCGCGAGCGGCGCCGAGCGCGCCCGCCGGCTGACCGGGGACCTGGCCGCCCAGCACGAGGAGACCCGGGCCGCGCTGGTCGCCGCCGGCACCGCCCGACAGGCCGAGACGGCCGCCCAGGACCGGGCCGCCGCCGCGTTCGCCGAACGGGACGCCGCCCGCGCCGAGCACGCCCGGGTCGAGGCGGACCTCACCGCCGCGCACGCCGAGCTGGCCCGGCTGGGGGCCGAGCTGGAGGCCGAGCGGGCCGCGGCCGACGCGGAGCGGGAGCGGGCCGCCGCCGAGCGGGCCGAACTGGAGCGGATCCCCGAGGGCGCACTGCCCGAGGTGGTGAAGAAGCTGCGCGGGGGCGCGTCCGTGGACAGCGCGCTGGCCGCCCACCGCCAGCACCCCCAGTACGCGCTGCTGCGCGCGGTCGGCGAGGAGGTCGGCCGCGGCGAGCGGCTGCGGGCCGCCGCGCTCGCGGTCTGCGCGACCGCCGCCGGCCGGGTCCAGGCGCTGGCCACGAGCATGCACGCCGAACTGCGCGAGATGCAGCACCGGCACGACGAGGAGGTCCTCGGCGACCTGCTGCGGCTGGACCACTCGACCGCCCAGGCGGGCCGGATGGCGGACAGCATCGCGGTGCTCACCGGTGCCCGCTCCGGCCGCCGCTGGGCCAAGCCGATCGCGGTGGAATCGGTGCTGCGCGGTGCGCTCGGCCGGATCGGCGCCTACCAGCGGGTGCGGCTGCACAACGCCAGCACCGCCGCGGTGGCCGGCTACGCGGCCGAGGGCGTGATGCACGCGCTGGCCGAACTGCTGGACAACGCCACCAACTTCTCCGCCCCGCCGGCCGAGGTGCACGTCTACGTCGAGGAGGTGCCGGCCGGCCTGGCGGTGACCGTCGAGGACAGCGGGCTGGGCCTGAGCGACAGTTGGCTGCGCCGGGCCGAACGCGCCGTCTCCGCCGAGCCGCTGGACCTCGCCACGCTGTCCGCCGGCACCCGGCTCGGCCTCGCGGTGGTCGGCGTGCTGGCGCGCAAGCACGGGCTGCAGATCTCCTTCCGGCCGTCGGCCCGCGGCGGCACCGGGGTGGTGATGCTGATCCCGCAGCAGGTGGTCACCCACCCGGTTCCGGCGCCCGCCCCGGCGGCCGCGTCCGTGCCGGCCTCGGCGTCGGCGTCCGCGCCGGCCGTGGAGTCCGTGCGCCCCGCGCTCACCCCCGCCCGCCCGGCGCCCGCCTCGCTGCCGCCCGCCTCGCCCCAGCCCGCCGGGCCGACCGCCGCGCCCCGGTTGGCCGGGCCGGCCGCCTCGCCCCGGTTGGCCGGGCCGGCCGCGGCAGCCGTCCCGGTACCTGCCGTCCCGGCCCACGCGGTCCCGGCAGCTGCCGCTCCCGCTCCCGCTCAGACGCCGTCCGGGCCGACCCGGATGACCGACAGCGGCCTGCCGCAGCGCCGTCGCGGGCAGACGCTGGCCACCACCACCCCGGCGGCGGCCCCGGCCGCCAAGCCCGTACGGACCGACGCGGCGCGCGCCGCCGCCCGGTTCGGGGCCTTCCGTAGGGCCGCCCAGCCGGCGCTGCCCGCCCCCGGGACGGCGCCGACCGCGGACCCCGAGACCACGCCCGACGCTACCCCCGTCACCGAGAAGGACTCCCGATGAGCAGCGCCACCGACCGCGACCTCGACTGGCTGTTGGAAAACCTGCTGGCGGCAACCCCCGGCTCCCGGCACGCCCTGGTGCTGTCCGCCGACGGCCTCAAGCTCTGCCACACCGCCGGGCTGAGCGCCGACCAGGCCGACCAGCTGTCGGCGATCGCCTCCGGGCTGCAGAGCCTGGCGCACGGCGCCTCGATCGAGTTCGGGGACGGCAGCGGCGGCGTGCGGCAGTCGATGACCGAGTTCCACGGCGGCATCCTGTGCATCGTGGCGGCCGGCGAGGGCGCGCACCTCGCGGTGGTCACGGACGACGAGGCGGACGTGGGCGTGGTCGGCCACAACATGCACGGCCTGATCGAGCAGATCGGCGTCCACCTCAGCGCGCCCGCCCGGGAGGCGGACGCGGAGTCCGGCGCGGCCGCCGCGGGCGAGAGCGCCGGGATATGAACGCCGGGCCGGTGCTGCCGGGCCGGGACGACGACCCGGACCGCCTCTACACCATCACCGGGGGCCGCAGCCGCGCCCCTTCGGTCGCCTTCGACCTGGTCACCCTGATCGTCGCGGAGCGGCAGCCGGCGCCGGGGATGCAGTCGGAGCACGTCCGGATCCTGCGGATGTGCGAGGCCCCGACCGCCGTGGTGGAGGTGGCGGCGGAACTGTCGCTGCCCGTCTCGGTGGTGAAGATCCTGCTCGGCGACCTGCTGGAGGCCGGGGCGGTCACCGCCCGGCACCCCCGGTTCGCGCCGAACAAGGCCCGGCTGCCCGATCTCGACACGTTGAAGCAGGTGCTGCATGGCCTCCAACGGCTCTGACCTCCAGGACCTCCGGCCCGCGGCGCGCACCCCGCTGCGGGCGACCGCCGACAACGCGTTGAAGATCGTCGTGGTCGGCGGGTTCGGGGTGGGCAAGACCACCCTGGTCGGCTCGGTCAGCGAGATCCGCCCGCTGAACACCGAGGAGGTGATGACCCGGGCGGGGGAGGGCATCGACCCGGCGGGCAGCTGGGGCAAGCGCTCCACCACCGTCGCCTTCGACTTCGGCCGGATCACCCTGTCGGAGCGCCAGGTGCTGTACCTGTTCGGCGCGCCCGGGCAGGAGCGCTTCTGGTTCCTCTGGGACCGGCTGTTCAGCGGTGCGCTGGGGGCGGTCGTGCTGGTGGACACCCGGCGGCTGGAGGACTCCTGGTACGCGATCGACCGGCTGGAGCACCACGGCACGCCGTTCGTCGTGGCCCGCAACAACTTCGGCGAGCCCGGCCACACCCTGGAGCAGGTCCGGGAGGCGTTGGACCTGCCGCCGGAGGTCCCGCTGGTGGACTGCGACGCCCGCGACCGGGAGTCCGGCAAGCGGGTGCTGATCGCGCTGGTCCACCACCTGGCCGCCCTCGCCGGGGCCGACCCGGCCGCGCTGGCCGAACCCGGCACGGCGGTCGGGCCCGATGCGGCCCCCGGGCCCGACGAGCCGGGTGAGCCGACCGTCCCCGGAGCACCCGACGCGATCTACGAGGAGAGCACCCCGTGACCGAGCCCGCCGTCACCCCGCCCCCGGGCTGCCCGGCGCACGCCGGCGCCACGCCGCTGTACGGGCCGCGCTTCCAGACCGACCCGGCCCAGCTCTACCGCGAGCTGCGCGCCGCGCACGGCCCGGTCGCCCCGGTCGAGCTGGCCGGCGGCGTGCCCGCCTGGCTGGTCATCGGCTACCGGGAGCTCCAGCAGGTCACCGGTCAGCCGCAGTTGTTCGGCCGGGACTCCAGCCGCTGGCACGCGTGGCAGACGCTGCCCGCGGACTGGCCGTTGAAGCCGATGATGGCCCCGGTGCCGTCGATCCTGTACGCGGAGGGCGAGGAGCACGTCCGGCGGTCCCGGGCGGTCACCGACGCGCTGGCCGGGATCGACCCGTACGAGCTGCGCAAGCACGCCGAGGAGATCGCCGACGGGCTGATCGACGAGTTCGCCGGGCGCGGCGAGGCCGACCTGGTCGCCGAGTACGCGCACCGGATGCCGCTGCTGGTGCTGTGCCGGGTGCTCGGCCTGGACGAGGAGCAGGCGCCGCAGCTCATCGCGGCGCTGCTGGCCATGCTGGACGGCGGTGCGGACGCCCCGGCCGGCGCCCAGCGGCTGCTGGAGCTGATGCTCGCGCTGGTGGAGGAGAAGTCCGAGCACCCGGGGGCCGACGTGGCCTCGCGGATGCTGGAGCACCCGGCGGGGCTGACCCACGACGAGGTGATGCGCGACCTACGGGTGCTGCTGATCGCCGGTCACCAGCCCAGTTCGTACTGGATCTCCAACGCGCTGCGGCTGATGCTCACCGACGAGCGTTTCGCGGCCTCGCTGGCCGGCGGTCGGCGCAGCATCAGCCAGGCGCTCAACGAGGCGCTCTGGGAGGACACCCCGACCCAGATCTTCGCCGGGCGCTGGGCGGTGCGGGACACCCAGCTCGGCGGCCAGCGGATCGCCGAGGGCGACATGCTGCTGCTGGGTTTCGCCGGAGCCAACGCGGACCCGTCGGTGCGCCAGGCCGACGGCCGTCCGGCGGAGGGGAACCGGGCGCACATGAGCTACTCGTACGGCGAGCACGGCTGCCCGTTCCCGGCCCAGGAGGCGGCCGAGGTGATCGCCACCACCGCGATCGAGGTGCTGCTGGACCGGCTGCCGGACCTGCGGTTGGCGGTGGCCGAGCACGCGCTGGTGTGGCGACCCTCGGCCTGGGTGCGCGGGCTGGTCGCGCTGCCGGTCTCGTTCAGCCCGGGGTACTAGGCCGTGTAGGACCGCTTTCGCGAGGTCTTGCGGATCTTGGTCGGGCCGGTCAGGATCCACAGGACGTGCACAACCGTTCGAAGACCCGTTACGTCAAGGAGAGTTGCCGCCGATGACCGCTGCCCCGGCCCCGGCCCCGATCGCCCTCGACCCGTTGGCCCGCGACAACGCCGCCGAGGGGGCCCTGCTGTGGGCCGCCGGTCCGGCGGTGCCGGTCGTGCTGCCCGGCGGGGTCGCCGCCTGGGCGGTGACCCGGCACGCGGCCGCGCGCGACCTGCTGACCGACGCCCGGTTGGTCAAGGACGCCCGGCACTGGGCGGCCTACCAGCGCGGTGAGGTGCCGAAGACCTGGCCGCTGATCGGCCTGGCGGTGCCGGGCCCGAGCATGGTGACCACGGACGGTGCCGAGCACCGCCGGCTGCGGGCGCTGGTCGCCCAGGCCTTCACCCCGCGCCGGGTCGAGCTGATGCGCCCGCGGGTGGAGGAGATCACCCACGCGCTGCTGGACGCCCTGGCGGCCGGGGAGCCGCTGGTCGACCTCAAGTCGGCCTTCGCCTTCCCGCTGCCGATGACGGTGATCTGCTCGCTGCTGGGCGTCCCGGAGTCGGACCACGGCCTGCTGCGCGACCTGTACGAGCGGTTCTTCGGGGTCAAGCCCGACCCGGAGGGCATCCAGGCGACCGTCGCCGGGCTGAACGCCTTCGTCAACGGCCTGGTGGCGCAGCGCCGTTCGGCGCCGGGCGAGGACCTGGCGAGCGTGCTGCTGGCGGCGGACACCGAGGGCGGGGCACTCACCGACGCGGAGGCGGCGGCGACCCTGCGAGTGATCATCGCGGCCGGTCACGAGACCACCGTCAACCTGATCGGCAACGCGGTGCGGGCGCTGCTGACGCACCCGGACCAACTGGCGCTGGTGCGCGCGGGCGAGGTCTCCTGGGACGCGGTGGTCGAGGAGTCGCTCCGCTGGACCCCGCCGACCAGCAACTTCCTGTTCCGGTTCGCCGCCGAGCCGATCGAGGTCGGTGAGCTGGTGATCCCGGCGGGCGACCCGGTGCTGGTCTCGTACAACGCGATCGGCCGGGACCCGCTGCAGCACGGGGTGACGGCGGAGCTGTTCGACATCACCCGGGACCCGACCCGGCACCTGTCCTTCGGCCACGGTCCGCACGTCTGCCCGGGCTCGCCGCTGGCCCGGCTGGAGGCGGCGGTCGCACTGCCGGCGCTGTTCGAGCGCTTCCCCGGGCTGTCACTGGCGGTTCCGGACGGCGAGCTGCGGCCGAGCCCGTCGCTGGTGGTGAACAGCCTGCTGGAGCTGCCCGTCCGACTCCGGTGATCGGCCTGACCGGCATCGGCTGACGCACCGCCAGGCCAGTTGCCCCGTCCGGAATCCGGGCGGGGCCACGGGTGTTCGCCGGGCGGGGCCACGGGCTTTCGCCGGGCGGGCCGGCCGGCCCGCCGGGGGCGGTCGCCGGTTTCGGACCTGATGATCGGGGCACCGGTGTGGGGGAAGGTCGACCATGGACCTTGGCGGCGGCGGAAGGCTGCGTTAACGTCGTCGAATCGGTTCGGCCGCCCGCTCGCCCAGCGATCCCTGCACACCCATCTCCGGTACAGCGCAATGTCGTTCAGCCCACCCGAGGCAGCATGCCCTGGCGAGGAGGACCGCATTGACCCTCAACCCGACTGCGCCGTCCGCGAGTTCGCGCCGTCGAACGGTGGCCGTACCCGCCCTGCTGGCGGCATTGGCCCTGACCGCGGCCTGCTCGAACAGCTCCGGCGGTTCGGGCGGCGGCGACGGGGCGGCCCGGACGCTGACCGGTGACTGCGCCAAGTACCAGCCGTACGCCGGGCATTCGGGCACCACGGTGACGATGTTCGCCTCGATCCTCAGCCCGGAGTCGGACAACCTGGAGAAGTCCTGGGCCGAGTTCAGTTCGTGCACCGGGATCAAGATCAGCTACGAGGGGTCCAACGACTTCGAGTCCCAGCTGCCGGTCCGGGTGGCCGGCGGCAACGCCCCGGACTTCGCGATCATCCCCCAGCCGGGCCTGCTGGCGCAGATGGTGAAGAGCGGCAAGGTGGTCAAGCCACCCGCCCAGACCGTCGCCAACCAGGACAAGTGGAGCCCGGTCTGGAAGACCTACGGCTCGGTCGACGGCACCTTCTACGCGGCGCCGATGAGCGCCAACATGAAGTCCCTGGTCTGGTACTCGCCGAAGGCCTTCAAGACCGCCGGTTACGAGGTGCCGAAGACCTGGGCGGACCTCATGGCGCTCAGCGACCGGATCGCCAAGGCGGGCGGCCCCAAGCCCTGGTGCGGGGGCATCGCCTCCGGCACGGCCACCGGCTGGCCGGCCACCGACTGGCTGGAGGAGGTGGTGCTGGGCACGTACGGCGGTGAGGTCTACGACCAGTGGGTCGGCCACCAGGTGAAGTTCTCCGACGAGAAGATCGCCACGGCGATGCGGACGGTTGCCGACTGGATGCTCAACCCGGCCTGGGTCAACGGCGGTTACGGCGACGTCAAGTCGGTCGCCACCACCACCTTCCAGGACGCGGGCGCGCCGATCCTCACCGGCAAGTGCGCGATGCTCCAGCAGGCCTCCTTCTACGAGGCGCAGTGGCCCAAGGGCACCAAGGTCGCCCCGGACGGCGACGTCTTCGCCTTCCACCTGCCCGCCGTCAACCCGGCGATCGCCAACCCGGTCGAGGGCGGCGGCGAGTTCCTGGCCGCCTTCTCCAGCAAGCCCGAGGCGCAGGCGGTGCAGAACTACCTGTCCAGTTCGGACTGGGCGAGCAGCCGGGTGAAGACCGCGACCGGCTGGGTCTCGGCCAACCAGGGCGTGGACAAGTCCCTGTACACGGATCCGATCGACAAGCTCTCCGCGGAGGCGCTGACCGACCCGAGCGCCACCTTCCGCTTCGACGCCTCCGACATGATGCCGGCGGCCGTCGGCTCCGGGCAGGAGTGGAAGTCGCTGACCGCCTGGTTCGCCGAGGGGCAGTCGATTCAGAAGGTCGCCGCCGACATCGACGCCGCCTGGCCGAAGTAACCGCCCAAGGCGCCCTCCGGTCGAAGTAGCCGCCCAAGGCGCGGCCTGACCGAAGTAGCCGCCAGGAGCGCCGCCGAAGCAGCCCGGTCGGCCGGGCGTCCGGGACCATCCGCCGAGGGCGGTGCGGGGCCACCCACCCGCACCGCCCGCCCCTCCTCCGCCCGCCCCTCCTCCTCTCACCCCCCTCCTCCCCCCACCTGCTCCCTGACCTGCTTCCCTGATCCGTTTCCCGACCCCGATTCCCCTCCCGCTGAACGAACCGAAGGGACGTGCAGCCATGCCCGTAACCGGCCCTCCGCCGGCCGCCGGCACCCTGGCCGTCGGCGCCTGGGGCGACGCGGCGATCAAGTTCGGCAACAGCTTCGGCGCGATCGCGGGCTTCCTCGGCGTCCTGCTGGTGGTCTTCCTGGTGGCCGGGCGCGCCCGGGGTCGGCTGGCCCGCCCGCTGGCCGTCCTGGTCCTCCTCGGCCCGGCGGTGCTGCTGCTGGCGGTCGGCCTGGTGGCGCCGCTGATCCGCACGGTCTATCTGAGCCTGCACAGCGGGGACGGCAGCACCTTCGTCGGCGGCGAGAACTTCGGCTGGGCGTTCACCACCGACTCGGTACGGAAGGTGCTGCTCAACACCCTGCTGTGGCTGGTGGTCGCGCCGCTGGTGGCGACCGGTCTCGGCCTGGTGCTGGCGCTGCTGGTGGACCGGATGCGCGGTCAGTCGGTCTACAAGTCGCTGATCTTCATGCCGATGGCGATCTCGCTGGTCGGCGCCTCGATCATCTTCAAGTTCGTCTACGAGGCGCGCGGCAAGGACCAGCCGCAGATCGGCCTGCTGAGCCAGCTCGCCCACGCGGTGGGCTGGTCGGACCCGCCCAACTGGCTGCTCAGCCAGCCGCTGAACACCTTCCTGCTGATGGCGGTGATGGTCTGGGTGCAGACCGGCTTCGCGATGGTGGTGCTCTCGGCGGCGATCAAGGCGATCCCGGACGAGGTGGTGGAGGCGGCCCGGCTCGACGGTGCGACCGGGTTGCGGCTGTTCCGGCACGTCACCGTGCCGATGATCCGCACCACGGTGATGGTCGTCCTGACCACCGTCATGATCATCACGTTGAAGGCCTTCGACATCGTCCGCACCATGACCGGGGGCAACTTCGGTACCCAGGTGCTGGCCAACGAGATGTACTCGCAGTCCTTCGCGCAGTTCAACGACGGACGCGGCGGCGCCCTCGCGGTCCTGCTGTTCCTCGCGGTGCTGCCGCTGGTGGCCTACAACATCGTCCAGCTGCGGAGGGAGCGTGAGGTGCGGTGAGCACTCCTGAGGCGAAAGCCGTCAGCCGCCGTCCGGTCGGGGGGAGCCCCGTGCGGAAGGCTTTCAGCAGCCCCCTGGCCTCGCTGTTCGTGATCGCCGTGACGGTGCTCTGGACGGTCCCGACCCTCGGCCTGCTGGTGACCTCGCTGCGCCCCAAGCAGGACGTGACGAACGACGGCTGGTGGAACGCCCTGCTCCACCCGGACTTCGGCCTCGGCAACTACCACGCGGTGCTGTTCGAGGGCGGCTCCGGCAGCTCCACCGGCCTGATGCCCTTCCTGGTGAACTCGCTGGCGATCAGCATCCCGGCCACCTTCTTCCCGCTGGTGCTCGCGGCGATGGCGGCGTACGCGCTGGCGTGGGTGCGGTTCCGGGGGAGCGACGTGGTGTTCTTCACGGTGTTCGCGCTCCAGGTGGTGCCGCTCCAGATGGCGCTGATCCCGCTGCTGCGGCTGTTCTCCAGCGGTGCTCACCTGGGGGCGCTGACGCTGATCCCGGCGGTGGACCTCAAGGGCAGCTACGCGCCGGTCTGGCTGGCGCACACCATGTTCGCGATGCCGCTGGCGGTCTTCCTGCTGCACAACTTCATCGCCCAGCTGCCGCGCGACCTGATGGAGGCGGCGGTGGTGGACGGCGCCTCGCACTTCAAGATCTTCCGTTCGATCGTGCTGCCGCTGTGCGCCCCGGCGCTGGCCTCGTTCGCGATCTTCCAGTTCCTCTGGGTCTGGAACGACCTGCTGGTCGCGCTCACCTTCGCCGGTGGCACGCCGGAGGTGGCGCCGATGACGGTCCGGCTGGCGCAGCTGTCCGGGTCGCTGGGCGGGCGCTGGGAGCTGCTCACGGCGGGGGCGTTCCTGTCGATCATCGTGCCGCTGATCGTCTTCTTCGGTCTGCAGCGGTACTTCGTCCGCGGACTGCTGGCGGGCTCGGTCAAGGGGTAGGGCGGCTGTGGCTGTGGCTGTGGCTGCGGCTGTGGCTCGGGCCGTGGCTCAGGCTCCGGTTGCGGCTCGGGCTCCGGCTCCGGCTGTGGTGGGTGGCGCGGTGGCGGCCTCCAGCTCTTCTGAACGCGTTCAGAACCAACTTTTGAACTTGTTCAGAATCGTCTACAGTCGGCTGCGGCAGAGGCGTCGAGAACGCCCGCCCCGCGGACCGCCCGGAGGACGGCTTCCGCATGCCCGCCGACCACCGAGGGGGACTCATGCCAGGCCCGTCCACGCCTGCCCCGACCGATCCGCAGCCCGGGGCCGATCCGCAGCCCGGGACCGAGCACGGCCCGTGGGCCGAGCCGGACTCGCCGTTCGAGCCGGACTCGCCGTTCGACATGTACCGGCCCGGCGCCCCGTACCGCACGCCGGACGCCCCCGTGCCCCCGCCGCCCGGCCGGCTGCGCGCCACCGACCCCGAGCGGCACGCGGCCGCCACCCCCCGGGTCCTCCTGCTCGCCCTGCTCGCCGGCCTGCTGACGGCCTGGCTGCTGTACGACGGAGTCGGCGCCAACCTGCTGATCTGCGGCACCGCCACGGCCGTCGTCGCCGGCCTGGTCGCCCGTACCGCCGGCCGCCGGATCCGGCCCTGGACGGTCGCCTGGAGCCTGCTGGCCCTCGCCCTGCTCGCTGTCCCGGCCCGCTGGGACGCGGGCTGGCCCGCGGTTCTCGCCTCCGGCTGCGCGCTGGGACTGGCCTCGCTCGCCCTGCACGGCGGGCGCCGCTGGCCCGGGGTGCTGCTCGCCCTGCCCGCCCTGGTCTGGCAACTGATCCCGGGTGTGAGCTGGATCTGGGACAGTCTGGAGGGCCGGCCGCTGCCGGGCGCCGGACGGCTCGTCCCGGTGCTCAAGGCGCTCGCGGTCGCCGCCGTCCTGCTGACCGTCTTCGGCCTGCTGTTCGCCGGTGCCGACGCCGCCATGGCGGACCTTCTGGCCGGCCTGGTCCCCAGCTTCGACGTCCACCAACTCCCCGGGCGCGGCGCGCTGTTCGGGCTCGGTACGCTCACCGCCCTCGGCTTCGCGCACATCGCCGCCGGACCGCGCCGCTGGGACCGGCTGGAGGTCCGCCCGGGCCGCGAACGGCGCCGGCTGGAATGGGCACTGCCGCTGGTCGCGCTCGACCTGCTGTTCGGCGCCTTCGCGGTGCTCCAGGCGGTCGTGGTGCTCGGCGGCGCGGACGCCGTGCTCGCCAACACCGGGATGAGCCGCTCCGCGTACGCCCGGCAGGGCTTCTGGCAGCTGAGCGTGATCACCGTGCTGACCCTGGTCGTGGTGGCCGTCGCCAAGCGCTGGGCGCCGCGCACCACCCCGGGCGACCGCCGGCTGGCCCGGATCCTGCTCGGACTGCTCTGCCTGCTCGCGCTGGCCGTGGTCGCCTCGGCGCTCGGCCGGATGTGGTTCTACGTGGACGCCTCCGGGCTCACCAGGCTGCGGCTGTGGGTGCTGGTGGTCGAGATCTGGCTGGGCGCCGTGTTCCTGCTGCTGCTCGCCGCCGGCCTCACCCGCCGGGGCGGGGCCTGGTTGCCGCGCGCCGTCGTCCTCAGCGGGATGCTCACCGTCGCGGCGTACGGGCTGATGGGGCCGGACGCGATCGTCGCCGAGCAGAACGTGGCCCGGTACGAGCGGTCGGAGCAGATCGACCTGCGCAACGTCCGTGACCTCTCGGCGGACGCGGTGCCCGCCCTGGACCGGTTGCCCGAGCCGCAGCGGTCCTGCGCGCTGCAACTGGTCCGGCGGGACCTGGACCAGGACACCCGGCCCTGGTACGCGGCCGGCGGCTCGGTCGCCGGGGCCCGGCAGGTCCTGGCGGAACGGCCGCTGATGGAGGCGCCGAGGTCGGGCCGGGGGGCCTGCGAGTGGGCCGGGCTGGCGCCCGAGCGGGGCTGGTAGCGGCCGCGGGGCTGGTAGCGGCCACCGGCGCCGGGCTGGGTACGGCTCCGGAAGTGCTGCGGGCCGGCCGGGAGCGTGCTGCTCCCGGCCGGCCCGTTGGCGGTTCCGCTGCCCCGCAGGGGGCCGGTGCGGATCAGTGCATCGCGATGCCGGCGCTGTCGCCGCTCGGCAGGTCGCTCGCCTTCGCCTTGATGACGAAGACCGCGACCAGCAGCGCGACCCCGGCGAGCACCGCGCCGACGATGAAGCCGTGCGAGATCCCCTGGGCGAGCACCGAGTTGGCGGCGTCGGACCCCGGCGGGAAGTCGTGCTTCTCCTGCAGGTAGGCGAGCTGGTCCGGCGAGGCCGAGTGCATGAACGCGGGCAGCTGCGCCGTGAACTCGGGCACGGCGTAGTGCGCGAAGACCGTCGTCAGGATCGAGAGGCCGAGCGAACCGCCGATCTGCTGCATCGAGTTGAGCAGACCGGAGGCGGCGCCGGTCTCCTCGCCGGGGACGCCCGCGACCGACAACAGCATCACCGGGACGAAGATCAGGCCCATGCCGAGGCCGAAGATCACCGTCGGGGCCAGCACGCCGTCCACGTAGCCGCTGTCCTTGTGGATCTGCGTCAGCCAGGTGAGGCCGATGGTGACCAGCAGCGCGCCGCCCGCCATGAACGGCTTCGGGCCGTACTTGGCCTGGAAGGCCGAGGCGAGCTGCGCGGCGATGATGATCGACACGCTGATCGGCAGGAACGAGACACCGGCCTTGAGCGGGCTGTACCCGAGCGGTCCCTGCACGAACAGGACGACGTAGAAGAAGATGCCGAACATGGCCGCGGCCAGGCAGAGCATCATCACCAGGCCGCCGGTGCGGTTGCGGTCGGCGAACAGGTGCAGCGGGGTGATCGGCTGGTCGGTGCGCCGCTCGATCACGATGAAGGCGGCCAGCAGGACGATACCGGCGGCGAAGGAGCCGAGCGTCAGGGGGTCCGACCAGCCGTCCGAGGCGGCCCGGATGAAGCCGTAGACCAGGCCGACCAGGCCGAGGGTCGAGGTGAAGGCGCCGGGCAGGTCGAAGCGGCCCGGGTGGCGCTCGGACTCGGCGATGTAGCGCGGCGCGGCGATCGCGATCAGCACGGCGATCGGCACGTTGACGAAGAACACCCAGCGCCAGTCCAGGTACTCGGTCAGCAGGCCGCCGGCCAGCAGGCCGATCGCGGCCCCCGAACCGGCCACCGCCGAGAAGACGCCGAACGCCTTGTTGCGTTCCGGCCCCTCCTCGAAGTTGGTGGCGATCAGGGCGAAGGCGGTGGGTGAGCAGATCGCGCCACCGATGCCCTGGAGCGCGCGGGCGGCCAGCAGCAGCGTGCTGTCCTGGGCGAAGCCGCCCAGCAGCGAGGCCAGGCCGAACAGCAGCGTGCCGAAGATGAACACCCGGCGGCGACCGAGGATGTCGCCGGCCCGGCCGCCGAGCAGCAGCAGCCCGCCGAAGGTCAGCGTGTAGGCGTTGATGACCCAGGACAGGTCGGTGGTCGAGAAGTTCAGCGCGTCCTTGATGTGCGGCAGTGCGATGTTCACGATGGTCGCGTCGAGCACCACCATGAGCTGGGTGGCCGCGATGACGGCCAGGGTGATGTTCTTCCCCCGGCCCTGGCCGGTCTTCGGCGGTGGGTTCTTGCTGAGTGTGTCGGAGATAGCCACGAATGTGCCCCCTGCTGGCTACGCGCGCGGTGCGGTGGGTGCGATGGGTGTGGGTGGGTGCGGTGGTGCGTGCGCTCGGTGCGCTTGCTGCGCCTTCTGCGCGGGAACTGCGGTGCGTCGATGGTGCCTCGGTGGTGCTTCGGGTGTCCGGGGCCGCAGCGGATCCGCCGGCCCGATTGCGCCGCTGCGCTTCGACGCAGGCTGGGAAGGAACGATGCCGTTCACTAATCTGGACGATAGCCTGGGCTCGATAGTGAACGCAAGCGTTCCTTAAGGATGGTGGCAATGGATCGGTTGACATGGCGCCCGGCGGCGGACCGGACGTCCGGGGGCTCCGCCGTGCCGCTGTCCTCCGGCGCGCTCCCGGCGGTGCCCGGGGCGCCGGCGGTATCGGTGGTGCCGGGAGCGCCGGGGGAGGGGGCCGAGCGCTGCTGCCCGGTGCAGGCCGTCCGGGAGGCGCTGGCCCGGCCGGTGCGGCGCAGGGGGAAGGAGTTGGAGAACGCGATCTTCGAGGCCGCGCTCGACCAGCTCACCTCCGGCGGATTCGCGCGGCTGACGATGGAAGGCGTCGCCGGCGCGGCGCGGACCGGGAAGGCCGCGCTCTACCGGCGCTGGGCGTCCAAGGAAGAACTCGTCATCGACGCCCTGGACGCCACTCTGCCACGCCCCTACGGCATCCCCGACCTCGGGTCCGCCCGGGCCGAATTGCTGCAACTCATCGGGCTGTTCACGGACGCGATCTGCTCCCGGGCGGGCGCCGCCCTGCACGCGCTGATGGCCGAGCTCTCCCAGCAACAGGCCGAGGTGTTCAAGGACTTCATCGTGCAGCGGGTGATCGGGCCGACCAAGGACACCATCCTGGACATCCTCCGCCGCGGCGTCGAGCGCGGTGACGTCCGCCCCGACGCGGTCACCCCGCTGGTCGCCGACGTCGTCCCCGCGATGCTGATGTTCCAGGTGAAGGTCGCCGAGCGGGACCTGGCCCCCGACTTCGCGGTCCGGCTGGTGGACGACGTGCTGGTCCCGATGGTCCGGCGGACGTAGCGGGCGCAGTGGACGTAGCCGGTCCGGGGCCTCCTGGAGCGGGCTTAGGCTGGAGAGCGCCCCATCGGAAGGGGCCGCACTGCCGAACGGAGTCCGTGATGCCCATCGTCCCGCCGACGCACTCCGTCGAACGCTCGCTCCGCCGGGCCGGCGCCAAGGTCGTGGTCGGGCTGGACGAGGTGGGACGCGGCGCCTGGGCCGGACCGGTCACCGTCGGGGCCGCCGTCACCGGCCTGCGCAAGCCGCCGGAGGGGCTCACCGACTCCAAGCTGCTCACCGAGCTGCGCCGCGAGGCCCTCGCGCCGGTGCTCACCGACTGGGTCACCGCGTACGCGCTCGGTCACGCCTCGCCGCAGGAGTGCGACGAACTCGGCATGACGGCGGCGCTGCGGCTGGCCGCCGTCCGCGCGCTGGAGGCGCTGCCGGTCGAACCCGACGCGGTGATCCTGGACGGCAAGCACGACTACCTCGGCGGCCCCTGGCGGGTGCGCACGGTGATCAAGGGCGACCAGTCCTGCATCTGCGTCTCCGCCGCCTCGGTGCTCGCCAAGGTCCACCGTGACGGGCTGATGGCCGAACTCGGCGAGACCTGCCCGGAATACGGCTTCGCCGACAACGCCGGCTATCCGTCCCCGGTGCACCGTTCCGCGCTGGAGGAGTTCGGCCCCACCGACCACCACCGGCTCTCCTGGGCGTACTTGGACGCACTGCCCAAGTGGCGTCATCTGAAGCGCGGTCGCGACGTCGTCGGTGCCGGTCAGGGATCCGCCGACGAACAGTTGACGCTCGGTTTCTGACGGTCCGTCTGGAATTGCCCGGGGTGGGGGTGACGGATCTCCCCGCCCAATGGGTGGGGCGCCCGTGCGCGTTCGACCGGCATTTGATAGATATCCGGGTATGCCTGTCTTCCCCGAGGAGCCGGAGATTCACGAGAGCCTCCCGGGCCCCGGCGTTCCCTTCCCCCGCGAGTCGGACGCACAAGCCCTCCACGCGCCTGCCACCGGCGGCGCACCCGCCACCGCATCCACCACCGCCGCCGCGCCGCTCCCGGTGCCCGGCCCGCGCCCGGCGCCCCCGCGGCCGGCGCCGCCGCGTGCCGACCGCCCGGGACCGTCGCGCCTGATCCCCAAGCCCGGTCCGGCACCGCGCCGCCCGGCCGCCGCCCCGGCCACGGTCACCGCTCCGGCCACGGCCGCCGTCCCGGCCCCGGCCGCCGCTCCGGCCACGTCGCAGGTCGAGGTCCAGCGCATCGCCGCCACCCCGGCGCAGGCGCTGGAACGCGCCGAGGACGCGGTCGACCTGCTCCTGGACTCGGGCCGCGACCCGGGCGAGATCCTGGTGCTGACCGTCGGCGACGCCCACCCCTGGCAGCAGCACGAGCTGTCCTTCGGCGAGGAGCGCTACTGGGCGCAACTCGCCGAGGGCGGCGACGTGTTCTACGCGGACGCGGCGCCGACCAGGCCGGTCCGCCGCGACGTGGTCGTGCTGGTGGTCAACGGCGGTTCGCCCGCCCGGGCCGCCGAGGCGTACGCCGACGCGCTCGGCCGCGCCAACAGCCTGCTGCTGGTGTGCGGCGAGGCCGGCCCGGCCGCCACGGGGGCGTCCGCAGCCGCACCCGGGCGTCCGGTCAAGGCCTGACCGAAGCTCCGACCGTCGTCCTCACCCCGGGTCCGGTGCCGTACGGTGCCGGGCCCGGGCCCGTCTGCGCTGCCGGTCCGTACTGCCTGTCCGCACTGTCCGCCCGCGCTGTCCGTCCGTACAGCCCGTGGCCCGTGGCCGGCGCCTCGGACCGGTCAGTGCGGGCGGGTCAGCGTGTGCCGGTGCGACGGCCCGGTTCCACGGTCGTGACCCGCGCTGGGATCCACGGCGGCTCGGCCTGCGGGGAGCGCTGCGGGGTGTCGACCCGCTTGGCCTGTTCGGCGGCCTGCTGCCGGGCCCGCTGGCTGCGCGGGGCGTCGTCGAGCACCGACCGCGGCGGCAGTTCCGTCACGATGTGCAGCGGCCCGTCCGCCCACGAACCCGCGTGCGGATTGCGTCCGCCCCGCCCGTCGCCGAGGATCTGCCAGCCCGTCGCGGTGAGCCCGATGTACGAGCCGCAGCGCAGCCCGTGCAGCCCGGCCGCGTCCCGCAGCGCCCACATCCAGGCGCCGTCCTGTTCCGTCCAGCCGGGCGCGCCGTCGCGGCAGCGCAGCAGCACGGCCGTCCGGGTCGGCTCGGGCTGGCGCAGGTCGTGCGGGGTGACCCGGCGCAGGTGCGTCAGCAGGGCGTTCCGGTGCTGCCAGCCGTCGGTGTCGTGCGGCCAGGGCGTGAACGAGGCCGAGGCGGCCAGGTGGTGGAGCGCGTCCAGGACCGCCACCACGACCGTGCCCGGCTGGGGCAGGTGGCGCTGGTGCAGTTCCAGGACGAACTCGCGCGGATCGCGTAGCAACGGGATCCCCGAGGCGGTCCAGGTCTCCAGGTCCAGCAGCCGTCTGGGCGCCGAACCTCCGGAGAGGGGATGCTGACCTCGGCCGATACCGTTGATCACGATCCTCCTTCCTGGCCCGTGGGCAGGCGGGTGCCTGGGTACGCCGAAGGGCGGGCCCAGCGGACCGGATTTCGGGTACCTCCCAATTCTCGGGGCAACGGGGCCGGAGCGGCAACGATGAAATGATGAACGCCACCCGATAGCCCATGTTCTGCCGGATATGTTCCACGTCGACCCGAGTGGGGTTCGGGTGACGCCCGACCTTGATCCACTCCACGCGAAGGGCATGTCGAACCGTTGTCGGCACGCTGGGCCCTCCTTTCTCGGGTCGGATCTCCGGTGTGATCGAAATCGCCCTGGCAACTCCTTTCCGTTAGGCCATTCGAGTGATGGCGGCCTCGGGAGCGACGGCCGCCCGCCGTCTGCTCACCCCTGCACCCCCAGGACCAGCGGCAGCACCGCACCGGCCCCGGCCCGGCGCAGCAGCCGGGCGGCCACGGTGACCGTCCACCCCGAGTCCACGAGGTCGTCCACCAGCAGCACCGGCCCGCCGGCGGCCGCCACCGCCTGCTCCAGCTCCGGCGGCAGCACCAGTGACCCGGCCAGCGAGTGCAGCCGCTGCGCGCTGTTGCTGCGGGCCCCGTGCGGCGGCAGCCCGCCGGCGTACTCGATCCGGCCGAGCAGCGGCAGCCGTCCGACCTCGGCGATCCGCGCGCCGAGGCTGCCGACCAGCTGAGGGCGGGTCGAGGAGGCCATGGTCACCACGCCGACCGGCCGCTCCAGCCGGGTGCCCTCCGCCGTCGCGGGCCCGGCCCAGCCGCCGGGGCCGCGGGCCCAGTCGGCCAGCACCGCCACCAGGGCGTCCACCGCCTCGCCGGGCACCGGTACGTCCGGCGCCTGGTCGGCGAGCAGGGTGCGCAGCCGGGTGCCCCAGCCGATGTCGGACAGCCGGCCGAGCGCCCGGCCGGTCTCCGCCTGTTCGCCCGCCGGGATCCGGCCCTTCAACGGCACCCCGAGCGCGTCCATCCCGGTCGGCCAGAGCCGGCGCGGTTCGAAGCTCACGCCCGGGCGGCCGAGTGCGGCCCGGGCGGCGGCCAGCGCCTCCGCGGAGACCTCCGGGGTGTGCAGCGGCCCCGCGCAGTTGTCGCACCGCCCGCACGGCACGGCCTGCTCGTCGTCCAGCTGGCGGCGCAGGAACTCCATCCGGCAGCCGGTGGTTGCCGCATACTCGCGCATCGCCCGCTGTTCCGCCTCCCGGGAGGCGGCGACCTTGGCGTAGCGGGCGGCGTCGTACGCCCAGCTCTGCCCGGTGGCCGTCCAGCCGCCCTTGACCCGGCGGACGGCGCCGTCCACGTCCAGCACCTTGAGCATGGTCTCCAGCCGGGCGCGGCGCAGGTCCACCCGGGGCTCCAGGGCGGCCGTGGAGAGCGGGCGGCCGGCCTCGGCGAGCGCGTCGATGGTGCGCCGCACCTGCTCCTCCGGCGGGAAGGCGAGCGAGGCGAAGTAGCGCCAGATCGCCTCGTCCTCGCGCCCGGGCAGCAACAGCACCTCGGCCCGGTCCACCCCGCGGCCGGCCCGGCCGACCTGCTGGTAGTAGGCGATCGGGGAACTGGGCGAGCCCAGGTGGACGACGAAGCCGAGGTCTGGCTTGTCGAAGCCCATGCCGAGCGCGGAGGTGGCGACCAGCGCCTTGACCCGGTTGGCCAGCAGGTCGGCCTCGGCGGTGCGGCGCTCGGCGTCCTCGGTGCGGCCGGAGTAGGAGGCCACCGGGAAGCCGCGCTCGCGCAGGAAGGCCGTCACCTCCTCGGCGGCGGCCACCGTCAGGGTGTAGACGATGCCCGAGCCGGGGAGCCGGTCGAGGTGGTCGGCCAGCCAGGCGAGCCGGTGCGCCGGGTCGGGCAGCGCGAGCACGCCCAGGGTGAGGCTCTCCCGGTCGAGCGGGCCGCGCAGCACCAGGGCGTGCTCGTCGGTGCTGCCGGTGCCGAGCTGCTCGGCGACGTCGGCGGTGACCCGGGCGTTGGCGGTGGCGGTGGTGGCCAGCACCGGGACGCCGGGCGGCAGGTCGGCCAGCATGGTGCGCAGCCGGCGGTAGTCCGGGCGGAAGTCGTGGCCCCAGTCGGAGATGCAGTGGGCCTCGTCGACCACCAGCAGGCCGGTGGAGGCGGCGAGCTTCGGCAGTACCTGGTCGCGGAAGTCCGGGTTGTTCAGCCGCTCGGGGCTGACCAGCAGGACGTCGACCTTCCCGGCGGCGACCTCGGCCTGGACCTCGTCCCACTCCTCGGTGTTGGCCGAGTTGATGGTGCGGGCGTGGATCCCGGCCCGGGCCGCCGACTCGACCTGGTTGCGCATCAGGGCGAGCAGCGGGGAGACGATCACCGTCGGCCCGGCGCCGCGGGCCCGGAGCAGGGCGGTGGAGATGAAGTAGACCGCGGACTTCCCCCAGCCGGTGCGTTGGACGACCAGTGCGCGGCGGTGGTCGACCACGAGGGCCTCGATCGCCGTCCACTGGTCCTCGCGCAGGCTGGCGGCGGGGCCGGCCAGCTCGCGCAGGACGGCCTCGGCCCGCGCCCGGACCTCGGCGCGGTCGGCGGTGGCGGTGGTGTGGATGTCGGGCTGCTGCATGGCGTCGATGTAACCCCATGCCGCCGACAAGGGGCGAATGCGGGTGGGACGGTGGAGGGGAAGGCCGGGTGTATTTCATCCGCTGATCCGCTGAACGGCCGCCAAAATTCACTCTCCGGAGTGGCCGTTCTGTGCTCCGATCGAGCGAAGGAAAATTCGGGGGCCGAGTTGTCCACAGGAAAAGAGAAAGTGGCGGAGTCGTTCTCGCATTGCGCCCACGCTTGCGGCCATGAACGCGATGAACAACGAACACGTCACCCTGTCCCTGGGCCCGGCTTCCGAGCAGCGGCCCGTCGTCATGCGCGGTCCGGCCGACATGGCCGAGCTGTTGCCCTACCTCCTGGGGTTCTACCCCGACGACAGCATTGTCGCGGTGGGTCTCCAGGGCCCCGACCTCCATCAGGGCGGGGTCATCCGGGCGGACCTCCCGGTCTCGCCCGCGGACTGGCCGGCGGCGGCCGAGGAGACGGCCGCCCTGCTGGTCGCCCTCTCCGAGCGGCACGGTGGCCGGCCGCTCGAGGTGCTGCTCTACCTCTGCCAGGATCCGGTCACGGCGCACGCCCCGCCCCCGGTGGACGAACTGCGGCCGCTGGCCGGCGAGCTGCGCGCGGCCTTCGGGCGCAGGGGAGTGGCGGTCAAGGAGTCGCTGTGCGTCTCGGACGGCCGCTGGTGGTCCTTCCTCTGCCGCCGGGAGGGCTGCTGCGATCCGGCGGGCAACCCGGTGCGGCGCGGGCCCGATCCGGGCCCGGCGGCCGCCGCCGCGACGGTGGCCGGCCTGGTGCCGCGCGGCAGCCGGAAGGCGATCGTCGGCGCGCTGGCCCCGGCCGGTCCACCGGCGGACGCCGCGCAGCGCGAGGCGCTGGTCCGCGCCGAGCCGCTCGCCGGGGCGGTCTCCCGGGAGCAGGGCCTCGAACTGCTGGAGCAGGCCTTCGCCGAGTTCGCGGCCGGTGCCCGGGAGCTCGACGAGGAGCGGGCGGCCCGGTTGCTGTTCGCCCTGCGGGACCGCCTCACCCGGGATCGCGGCGTCGAGTTCGTCCGGCCGGCCGAACTCGCCCCCGCCGAGCGGCTCTGGCGCTTCCTCGCCCGGCGGGCCGTCCCGCCGTACGAGGGCTGCGCGGTGGCCCCGCTCACCCTGCTGGCCTGGGCGTCCTGGGTCGCGGGGGACACGGCCACCGCCCGGGTGGTGCTCGGCCACGTCCTGCGGCTCTCGCCGGGCTACCTACTGGCCGAGCTGCTGTACGAATCGATGAACGACGGGATGACGCCCGGGGCGCTGCTGTCCGCCGTCGAGGCACAGCGGCGGCGGCGCGAGGAGCGCGCGGCGGACGCGCGGCGCGGGGGCGGTTCCGGGCCCGCGGCCGTCGACGGACCGGGGGCACCGCCGGGCGCCGAGCGTGCCCCGGACGGCGAGCCCGGGCCGCGCTCCGGCTCGACGGGCGGTGCGCGCCGACGGCGCCGGGGCGGGCGACGGAAGGGCGGTTCCGCGGCCTCGACCCCGACCCCGGCCCCGGCCCCGGCCCCGGCCCCGGACGATCAGGGCCCGGACGGTCCCGACCGTTCCGGCGAGCCGGGGCCGGCCGGTCGACCCCGGGGCTCGGTCGCCCTGCTCCCGGCCCCGGGCTGCGGGCCTGCGGCCGGGGCACGGCCCACCCGGGGCGTGCGCCTCGGCCGGGCGGGGGCCTGCGCCTCGGCCGCCGTCCGGTCCGGTACCGGCCTGCACCGGTGCCGCGGTGCCCGGCAGGCGGGGAGAGGAGCCCACCGTGCGCACTGAACCGCCCGCCGCCCCACCGGTCGGCAGGGTGCTACGCCTCCCCGTGCGCCATCTTGATCAGCCGGTCGAGCACCTTGCCGCCGCTCACCCGCAGGCCGTCGTGCTCCCACTCGTTGGTGATCCAGGTCCGCAGGCCGCGCACCGCCCGGGCGGTCTCCAGCGAGTCGGCGGTGTCCACGTACATGTCGTCGTGGTACACCGCCGCCACGACGGGCACGGTGTTGGCGGCCAGCCGCGCCGGGTCGTAGAGGTCGGGCCAGTCGGTGCGGGCGGCGAGCAGGTCCGCGGTCTCCTTGAGCGGGCGCAGCGCCGGGTCGGTGTCGAACATCCAGGGGTAGATCATCTCCCCGGTGAACAGCACCGGAGTGTCGCCCGCCAGCGCCGCCCGGGCGTCGAACTGGGGGAACTCCTTGCGGACCCGCTCCGCCGACCAGGCGGTGCCGCCCTGGTCCACCGAGCGCTGACCGTAGATCGACTCGTGCAGCACGGCGTACAGCGGGCCCTCGGCGAAGGAGAGCCGGGCCTGGACACCGGCCAGGAAGGTGTCGGAGAGCTCGGCCCCGGCCGGGCCCTCCACCCAGGCCTCCTCCAGGAGGTAGTGCAGGGCTCCGGAGCCGCTGCCGCCGCCGAGCATCATCCCGAGCACCTGGAACGCCTCGACGGTGAGCAGCCCGCCGTCGGGCAGCGTGGCGGGGGAGTCGGCCAGGTGGGCGGCGATCCGCCGGACGGCCTCGACGTCCTGCGGGAAGCGGGCGTAGTGGTCCTCGTTCTTGCGGACGACGCGCGGGTAGGCGGCGCGGTAGACGTCGTCCGCCGAACTGCCGAGGCCGGAGAGGCCACCGGTGATGAAGGCCTCCGTCAGGCCTTCGGGAGCGAAGGAGAGGTAGGTGAGGGTGCAGAAGCCGCCGAAGCTCTGGCCGAGCACGCTCCAGCGCCGGTCGGCGCCGAGCAGCCGGTGGCGGATCAGCTCGGCGTCCCGGACGATGGCGTCCGCGCGGAAGTGGGCGAGGTAGTCCGCCTGCTCCTGTGGGCCGCCGCGACGGGCGAGGGTCTGCCGGGTCGCGGGGGTGGACCGGCCGGTGCCGCGCTGGTCGAGCAGCAGCACCCGGTAGTCGTCCAGGGCGCGCTCCAGCCAGGCGTCCCGGCCGAGCGGGCGGGCGGCCTTGCCACCGGGGCCGCCCTGGAGGAACAGCAGCCAGGGCAGGTCGTCCCGCTCGCGGCCGGAGGCCACCACCTCGCGGGCGTAGACCTCGATCTGCTCGCCCTCCGGGGAGGCGTGGTCGAGCGGGACGTGGAAGACGTGGTCGGTCGTGACAATCCCGGGCAGTCGGCTGACGGTGGACATGCAAACTCCTCGGTCTCTGCTGGTCACAGCGGTTGCGTCGCGGTTCACGGGGTCACCGGCTACGGGCGCCGCGACCCCCGCACCGTATCCTGACCGCGGTCGAGCACCGGTTCGACCGCCTCCGCCCACCGGACCGGCCGGCCGGCAGCGCCCCGGCCCCGGAGCGCGGCTCGGGCCAGGAGCGGCTCCGAGCCCCTGGGAAGGCCTCCGGTGACGGCCCGCGGGGGCGGCGCGACCGTCCGGCGGCCGGGCACACGACCAGCGGCGGCCCCGACGGGCGTGACCTGGCGGCGGTGCGCGGCGTTCACCCCCGGGGGCCTGCGTCCGGCGGGCGCGGGGCGCGGGGGCGGGGTGGCACGGGCAGGGCGTCACCGGCAGGCCGGGGCGCCGGACGCGACGGCGTACCGGGCGCCACAGGGGTGCCCGACGCGCAAGGCGCGGAGCGCCGGTACCGGACCGGTACCGGACGCCGCATGGCACGGCCCACCGTCGGGTACGGCCAGACACGGCACGACCACCGACGGGAGCGAGCTCGTCGGCGGGGCACCACCAGCACGCGATCGAACATGCTCGCGGCCCACCGGCCTGACGGCCACCGGACCGCCGAGGGGAGGAGAGTCCGGTGACCGCCATGAGGCCACTGCAGGCCATGCCGGCCGAGAGCGTGGTCGGCGCGCCCAGACCGGTCGGCCGCCCCGACCAGTTCCCGGCGGCCGGGCCCGCAGGCGCACCCGTCGGCTCCGGCCGGCCGGCGGCCCCGCCGCGCCCCCAGCCCCCGGCCGTCCATCACGCGCTGCTCTGCGTCAACGCCCCCGCGATGGCCGCCTCCGGCCCGGACGGTCAGCTGCGCGGCCACGGCCTGCACGGCTTCTACCGCAACGGCGTCCGGGTGCTGGCCCGGATGGAGCTGCGGCTGGGCGGGATGGAGCCGCTGCCGCTCCAGGGCACCCTGACCAGCACCGCCCAGGCCCGCTTCCTCGGCGCCGTCCGCCTCCCCGGCGACCCTGACCCGGACCCAGCGCTCACCGTCGAGCGGCTGCGGCACGCGGACGGCGTGGAGACCGTCACGGTGCGCAACACCGGAGCCCGGCCCGCCCGGCTGCCGCTGGAGATCGCCCTCGGCACCGACCTGGGCCCGGTCGCCGAGATCGCCGCCGGGCACCGCCCGCCCGACCTGCCGGGTCAGGTGCAGTCCGCCGGGCTGCGCTGGTCCGGCCCGGTGCACAGCGCCGTGGTCGGGGCCAAGCCCTCCCCGCACGCCGTCCTCGCCGGGGCCGGGGTGCTCCGCTGGGACTTGGAGGTCCAGCCGGGCGCCCGCTGGTCGGTCGAGCTGCGGGCCGAACTGGAGACCGCCCCCGGCGGCCCGCGCCCGCCCGGCGGGCGCGGCACCGGCGTCCCGCTGCCCTGGGCCGAACCGGAGGTGCGCAGCGACGACCCGCGCGCCGCGCTGCTGGTCGACCGTTCCCTGGACGCCCTCGGCGGGCTGCTGTTCGCCGACCCGGACCGCCCGACCGACCTCTACCCGGCCTCCGGCGCGCCCTGGCGCTTCGGACTCGCCCCGGCCGACGCGCTCTGGGCCGCCCGGCTGGCCCTCCCGCTCGGCACCCGGCTCGCGGCCGGCACCCTGCGCGCACTGGCCCGCCGTCAGCAGCTCGCCCCCGCCCCCGGCCGCACCGAGGGCCTGCTCCCCGGCGCCCTGCGGCACGGCGGCCCCGAGCTGCCGCCCACCTGCACGGCCACCGAGGCCACCCTGCTGTTCGTCACCGTGCTGGCCGAGGCCTGGCGCTGGGGGCTGCCCCGGGCGGAGGTCGTCGAGCTGCTCCCGTCCGCCGAGCGGGCCCTGGCCGCCCTGCGCGAGGGCCTGGTCGACGGCTTCGTCACCGACCTCGGCCGCTCGGTGGAGGACCGCGCCGCCCAGCCGGTCGCCGCCCGCGCCGAGGTGCAGGCGCAGGCCCACCGCGCCGCCCTGCACGGCGCCGAGCTGCTGGAGGCCTTCGGCAGGCCGGGCGCCGGGGAATGGCGGGCCTGGGCCGCCGAGCTGCGCGGACGCTTCCGCGAGCGGTTCTGGATCGACGACCTCTCCGGCGGCCGCCCCGCCGCCGGGCTGGTCCCGGGCGGCCAGCCACTGCCCGCCGTCGCCTCCTCGCTGGTGCACCTGCTCGACACCGGGCTGGCCGCCGACGGCGGCCGGCACGAGAGCCTGCTGGACCGCGAGCGCACCCGGCTGCTCGCCCAGCGGCTGGTCGCGCCCGAGCTGGACAGCGGCTGGGGCCTGCGCACCCTCAGTGCCAAGTCGCCCCGCTTCAACCCACTGGGCCACCGCGGTGGCGCGGTGCGGATCCACGAGACCGCTCTGGCGATCGCCGGGCTCGCCGAGGCCGGTCACGAGAACGAGGCCGGCGCCCTGCTGGAGGGCCTGCTCGCCGCCTCCGCCCACTTCGAGGGGCGGCTGCCGGAGATGTACGCGGGCGAGCAGCGCACCCCCGGCTGCCCACCGGTGCCGCACCCGGCCGCCTGCCGCCCGGCGGCGGTCTCCGCGGCCGGAGCCGTTCACGCGGTGTTCGCACTCGCCGGAGTCCGGCCGGACGTCCCCGGCGGCCGGGTCCTGGTCCGCCCGGCCAGCACCGCCCCGCTCGGCGAACTCGAACTGACCGGCCTACGGGTGGCGGGGGAGCCCTTCTCGGTGCGGGTGAGTCGGATCGGAGTGGCGATGGTGGAGGAGGCTTCCGCACACCTGCAACTGGTCGCCCGCTGACACCAGGACCTGCCACCAGGACCTGACGCCCGCTCCTGCCACCGGCCCCTGCCACCAGGCCTTGACACCAGGTCCTGCCACCACCCGCCGGGACTGCTCGCCGAGACCACCCGTGCGCGAAGCGTCTCGGACGGCCGGGGGAACGGCTGCTGTGCGCTCCGCGTACGGGCCTGTGCTTATCGTCAGAGAGACGACTATGATCGTCGCCATGTCGCGCTACGATCCGTCGGCCTTCCCCCCGTTCGCTGTCACGGTTGACCTGGTGGTTCTGACGGTGCGCGACCACTCGCTCTGCGCCCTGCTGGTCAGACGGGGTGAGCCGCCCTACCAGGGGTACTGGGCGCTGCCCGGCGGCTTCGTCCGGCCGGACGAGGGCCTGGCCGAGGCGGCCTCCCGCGAGCTGGCCGAGGAGACCGGTCTGCGCGCCCACTCCGCCCCCGGCCACGAGGTGGTCGGCCCCGGCGCGGCCGGTGCCCACCTGGAGCAGCTCGCCACCTACGGCCACCCGCAGCGCGACCCCCGGATGCGCGTGGTCAGCGTCGCCTACCTGGTGCTCGCCCCCGACCTCCCGACCCCCCGGGCCGGCGGCGACGCCAGCAGCGCCCGTTGGGCGCCGGTCGGCGAACTCCTCGGCGGGAGCCCGGCCGACGGAGTTCCGCTGGCCTTCGACCACGGCCTGATCCTCGCCGACGGTGTGGAGCGGGCCCGCTCCAAGATCGAGTACTCCTCCCTGGCCACCGCCTTCTGTCCGACCGAGTTCACCGTGGGCGAGCTGCGTCGCGTCTACGAGGCCGTCTGGGGCGTCGCCCTCGACCCGCGCAACTTCCACCGCAAGGTCACCGGCACCCCGGGCTTCCTCCTCCCCTCCGGGGGCACGACCACCCGTCAGGGCGGTCGCCCGGCGCAGCTCTTCACCGCCGGCGGGGCGACCGTCCTCAACCCGCCGATGCTCCGCCCCGATTCCTGAGCCCCGAGCCCTGAGTGCCGACGGCCCCGACCGGCCACCCCGGACCCGGCTCACCCCTGCCCCCGCCCCGTGCCGCCCCGCTTCCCGCCGCGGCCGCCGAACGGCCCAGGCCCGGAGGCCGGTGCGGCGCCACCGGCGCACAGTGACCGTGGACGCTCCGGTCACCGGACCGGAGGCCTTCGACCGTGGGAGCCCCGTGATGGCCATCGACGACTGCGCCCGGCAGCGAGGCATCATCGAGAGCCACGTGGCGGAGTTCAAGAACCTCACCGCCGCTACCGACCGCACCGAGAAGCAGCTGGCCGCTCTCCAGGCCGCGCACGCCGACCCGCAGGCCATCGCGTCCGTGGAGGAGCGGCTGAGCGCGGAGCAGGAGCAGCTGGCCGAGACCGCCTTCGCGGGCAAGGTCGCCGTCGAGTCGTACCGGGGGGAGTGCGTCGGCCAGTCGCTGCCGCCCGGGGCCGCGGATTTCCTGACCGCCGACGCTCCGGCCGCCGACCCGGGAACGGGCGCGGCCGGCGGCCCGTCGTAGCCGCCTCCCCGGTGAATCGCAGGATCGGATTGTCCCCTGATCGGGTGAGGTGGGCAGGCGGTGGGCCCGTGGCGGTTCGGTAATGCCCGGAATCAGCGGTGCTGACCCCTAATGTGCTGGCGTCGAGCAGGTCGGCCGAGGGCATGGGAGCAGCCAGCGATGATCCAGATCACCGGACTGACCAAGGTCCACCGCAAGGGCGCCCCGCCCGCGGTGCTCGATCTGACCTTCGATGCCCGGCCCGGGATGGTGACCGCGCTGCTCGGCGACGAGGGGGCGGGCAAGTCCACGGCGCTGCGGTTGATGCTCGAACTCGAACGCGGCCAGGGCATCACGCTCTTCGAGGGCCGCACCTACCGCCGGATCCGCCGCCCCGAGCGCGAGATCGGTGTGCTGCTGCCGGGCCCGGGGGAGGGGGCCGCGGCGGTGGCCGGGAACCCGGGCCGCAAGGCGCGCGGCCACCTGCGAATGCTGGCCGCGGCGGTCGGCGTCCCGACCCGTCGGGCCGACGAGCTGCTGGAGCAGACCCGGCTGGCCGCCGTCGCTGGGCAGCGGCTGCGCACCTTCTCCCCGGGGATGCACCGCCGGCTCTCGCTGGCGGCCGCGCTGCTCGGCGATCCCGGCACCTTGCTGCTGGACGCACCGACCGAGGGCCTGTCCCCGCGCAACGTCGAGTGGTTCCACTCCTTCCTGCGCTCCTTCGCCGTCGCGGGCGGAACCGTGCTGGTGACCACCCGCACCCCGCAGGAGGCAGCCCACCTGGCGGACCGGGTGGTGACCCTGGACCGAGGCCGGATGCTGGCCGACCAGCCGGTGGCGGAGTTCTGCCGGACCAGGCTGAGCCCCGAAGTGGCCGTCCGGGGGCCGCAGATGGCACGGCTCGCGGACCTGCTGGTCAGTCAGGGCGCCGAGGTCCGCCGGGACGGCGGGGCGGGGATCGCGGTGGCGGGCATCGACCGCACCGAGATCGGTGAACTCGCCTACCGCCACGGGATCCTGTTGCACGAGCTGGCCGACCGGGTGGTCGAGCAGCCGGTGCCCCGCGCCGCCCTGCCGGCGGCCTCCGGCCGCTCGGGCCGGCTCCTCCTCCAGCCGGAGGCCGGGGCCGCGAGGCCCCGCCCCGAGGCCGAGACCGAGACCAACGCCGAGGCCGCGCGGCCCGGCTCCGAGTCGGGCTCCGAGTCGGGCTCCGAGCCCACCGCCGCAGAGCCCGTGCTCCCCGGAGTCGCCGTCCCGGAGCCCGCCTCGGAGGGCCGTTCCCGCGAGGGCGCGGTCCGGAGCACCCGGGCGCTCCCGGTCGCCGCCGTGACGGCCGCCCTGCCCGTCCTCGCCGCCACCGTCCGGAAGCCGGCCCCAGCGTCCGCCCCCACCGTCGCCGTGGAGCGGCTCTTCCGCGACCGGCCCGCCCCGGCCCCCGAGCCCCTTCCCGCCGAGCACCTCCCCGCCGAGCCGGTCCGCACCGCAGCCGAGGCGGCGACGCAGGCCGAGCCCGTGACCGCGCGCACGCCCGAGCCGCGGCCCGCCGTCGGGAGGGGCGCCGACCTGCTCACCGACGACACCGTCCGCCTCGGCCGGGTCATCCCCGGCAACAGCCCCGCCGCCCCCGCCACCCCCGACGACCACCGGAGCGAGTGAACCGTGCGTGTCCTGGCCTACGAGCTGCGCCGCCTGCGCGGCCTGCGTTCCACCTGGCTGCTGCTCGCCGCCGTCCTGCTCTGCGACGCGGTCGTGGCCGCCGTCCTGGCGAGCCAGGCCCCGCCCGGCCCGCTGGCCGGTCCGGCCGGGGTGCGGCTGCTGACCGCCGCCGTCCCGCTGATCCCGCTGCCCTTCGCGGCGCTCGGCGCCGGCGTGCTGGGCGCGCTCTCGTACGGCCACGAGGTGCGCCACCCGGGGCTGGCGGCCTCGCAGGTGGCGTACGGGCGCCGGGTGCGGCTGCTGCTGGCCAAGCTGCTGGTGGTCGGCCCGGTGGCGGCGCTGTTGGCGCTGGCCACCCTGCTGGTCGACCTGGTGGCCGTGCACCTCGCGCTGCCGGACGGCGTGACGGTGGCGGCCCGGACGGATCCGGGCGCGCTGTCCGGCGGGGCGTCCGCGGCGCTGGGCGCCGTCGGGCTGGGCGGGCCGGCCGACCTGCCGGGCCTGTTCGCCCCGCTGGCGCCGGCGACCGGGCACGGGGTGCCGGCCGCGCTGCTGGCCTTCGTCCTGCTGACCGTGGTGGCCGCCTGGACCGGTGTGCTGACGGCCTCGCTGACCCGTAGCGCCGCCGCCGGGGTGCTGCTGCTGTGCGCGCTGCCGCCGCTGCTGGAGTCCGGCGTCGCCCTGCTGCTGCGGCGCACCGGCCGTCCGTGGCCGACCCGGGCGGCGGAGCTGCTGCCCTTCCAGTCCGGCGTCGAGTGGGCCTACGGCTGGGTGTACGGCGGTACGCGCGGGGCGGCGGCCGGGGGCGCGGCGTTGACGGACCCGGCGCTGCTCGCGGCGGTCGCGGCCCCCGCGGGGGCCCTGCTACTGGCCGCCCTGCTCGTCCAGGCCCGCCGCCGCGCGCTGTGACCCACCCGGTGACCCGCCCCGCGGACCCACCCCGTGGCCCCGCCCCGCGGACCCATCCCCGTGCAGCCGGCCCGCGGACCCGCCGTCGCGGACCGGTAGCGCCCGCCCCGGGCCGGTGTGCCGTCCCGAACCACCAAGATCGACCAGCAGTGACCGCAATGCGCGGTTCTTCCTGATAAGAAGTCAATTATCCAGTCACGGTCGATCACCCTTTCGTGTGCTTTTCACGAGAATTCTCAAGCTGCGCCTGCCGATCGCCGACAAAGGAGGCGTGAGTACCCTTGCGCACCCCACCATGACCCCCGCCCGTTCCGCCGACGGGCCGATCCACGGCCCCGCCGGCGACCTGGACCGCTTCTCGTACGCCGACCGGCCGACGCCGCCGGCGCCCCGTTGGGAGGGCGCCGAGTCCGACATCGGCCGGGTCGGCCGCAAGACCACCAGCAGCCGCGGTCGCGGCCTGCACGGCCAGCTGGTCCAGCAGCTCGGCCAGATGATCGTCTCCGGCGACCTCGGTGCCGACCGTCCGCTCGTGCCCGAGGAGATCGGCCAGCGGTTCGAGGTGTCCCGGACCGTCGTCCGCGAGTCGCTGCGCGTGCTGGAGGCCAAGGGCCTGGTCAGCGCCCGCCCGAACGTCGGCACCCGGGTCCGCCCGGTCGGCGACTGGAACCTGCTGGACCCGGACATCATCGAGTGGCGGGCCTTCGGGCCGCAGCGGGACGAGCAGCGCCGGGAGCTGTTCGAGCTCCGCTGGGCGATCGAGCCGCTGGCCGCCCGGCTCGCGGCCGGCCACGGCCGGGAGGACGTCCAGCAGCGGCTGGTCGAGCTGGTCGAGATCATGGGCCACGCCACCGCCCAGGCCGACCTGTCCACCTACACCCGGGCCGACGCCGAGCTGCACGGGCTGGTCCTGCAGATGGCCGGCAACCGGATGCTGGAGCACCTGTCCGGGATCATCTCCTGCGCGCTGCAGGTCTCGGGCGGTCCGACCATCTCCTGCGAGCGGCCCTCCGAGTCCTCGGTCAACCTGCACGCCCGGCTGGTGGACGCGCTGGGCACCGGCGACGGCACCGCGGCCGAGGCCGCGATGCGCGCGCTGCTCACCGTCCACCCCGAGATGGAGCCCTCCGTCCCCGCCCCCCGGGAGCACTGAGCGGGCTGTTCCCCGCGAGCGGGCCCGCCGGGTGCGGGCCGCTCCGCCAGGGCCCTCCGGCCGCCGCACCGCGCGGCGTAGCCGGAGGGCCTTCGCATGGACGCCCGTGCCGCCCGTGCGCCGCCCGGGTTCTGCCCGCACCCCGCCAGTGCCCTGTGCATGCCAATCAACTCCGGCGCGAGTGCGCGATGATGGATGACCGGCCCGGGGTCGAGGCCACCGAACGGTGTGACCCGCGACACCAAGGCCATGCGTAACACTTGACGAGTAGCAGCGATGTGTCCTGAGCGGAAGCAGCTCCGGAATACTCCAACATGTCAGAATGCTGTGTTGGTCCGCGGCGCTGCTGCCGTCCTGCAAACCCAGTCCTCAAGCCCGAGTCGGTCGGAATCGACACCGCGCGTCCGACGCGCGATCTCCTTCCCCGCCCGCTCGGGCGGCCGGTACGGGTTCGAGTCCACTCATCGTCCGAGAGGTTGTTCGTGTCGGCCAGCACATCCCGTTCGCTTCCCCCCGAGATCGCCGAGTCCGCGGCTCTGCTGGCGCTCATCGAGCGGGGCAAGGCCCAGGGGCAGATCGCCGGTGACGACGTGCGCCAGGCGTTCGAGGCGGACCAGATCCCGGTCACCAAGTGGAAGAACGTCATGCGCAGCCTCAATCAGGTGCTGATTGAGGAGGGCGTGGACCTCATGGTCAGCGCGGCCGAGCCGGCCGGCGCCAAGCGCAAGAGCGTTGCCGCCAAGAGCCCCACCAAGCGCACCGCCACCAAGGCTGTCACCACCCGGACCCCGGCCGCTCCGTCGGCCCCGACCAAGCCGCCCGTGCGGATCGCCCCCGGCGCTCCCGTCGCGGCTCCGGCCGTCGCCGCCGCCGCGGCGCCCGCCCCCACCGTGTCCGCCGACATCACCGTCGTGGAGACGACCACGGTCGTCACCGAGGTGAAGGCCGTGGCGGCGAAGAAGGCCGCTCCGGCGAAGAAGGCCGCGGCCAAGAAGACCGCCGCACCCGCCAAGAAGACCGCCGCCAAGAAGACCACCAGCGCCAAGGCCGGCAAGGGTGACGAGGAGCTGGTCGGCGAGGACGAGCTGCTCGAGGACGTCGCGCTGCCCGGCGACAAGGCGGGCGAGGAGGCGGAGCCCGAGGAGGAGTCGCAGGGCTTCGTCCTCTCCGACGACGACGAGGACGACGCGCCGGCCCAGCAGGTCGCCGTCGCTGGTGCCACCGCCGACCCGGTCAAGGACTACCTCAAGCAGATCGGCAAGGTCCCGCTCCTCAACGCCGAGCAGGAGGTCGAGCTCGCCAAGCGCATCGAGGCCGGCCTGTTCGCCGAGGACAAGCTCTCGGCTGCCGACAAGCTCGCCCCCAAGCTCAAGCGCGAGCTGGAGATCATCGCCGAGGACGGCCGCCGGGCCAAGAACCACCTGCTGGAGGCCAACCTCCGCCTGGTGGTCTCGCTGGCCAAGCGCTACACCGGTCGCGGCATGCTGTTCCTGGACCTGATCCAGGAGGGCAACCTCGGTCTGATCCGTGCGGTCGAGAAGTTCGACTACACCAAGGGCTACAAGTTCTCGACCTACGCCACCTGGTGGATCCGCCAGGCGATCACCCGCGCCATGGCCGACCAGGCCCGTACCATCCGCATCCCGGTGCACATGGTCGAGGTCATCAACAAGCTGGCCCGCGTCCAGCGCCAGATGCTCCAGGACCTGGGCCGCGAGCCCACCCCGGAGGAGCTGGCCAAGGAACTCGACATGACCCCCGAGAAGGTCATCGAGGTCCAGAAGTACGGCCGTGAGCCGATCTCGCTGCACACCCCGCTCGGCGAGGACGGCGACAGCGAGTTCGGTGACCTGATCGAGGACTCCGAGGCGGTCGTCCCGGCCGACGCGGTCTCCTTCACCCTGCTCCAGGAGCAGCTGCACTCGGTGCTGGACACCCTGTCCGAGCGCGAGGCCGGCGTGGTCTCGATGCGCTTCGGTCTGACCGACGGCCAGCCGAAGACGCTCGACGAGATCGGCAAGGTGTACGGGGTCACCCGTGAGCGCATCCGCCAGATCGAGTCGAAGACCATGTCGAAGCTGCGCCACCCGTCCCGCTCCCAGGTGCTGCGCGACTACCTGGACTGATCGACGGATCTACCGGTCGGCCAGGCCCGGCCGGCGGCAGTGCGTACGAAGGCCCGGAACCCCACGGTTCCGGGCCTTCGGGCCGTTCGGGGGCGGTGCGTCAGCGTCCGGGTGGCGCTTGTCGCTCGTCCGGGTGGTGGGACGCCGGGAGGCGGTCGCCCAGCGTAGTCGATCACCTACGCTGTGCCGGTTGCCTGCTGCCGAGCCTTGTGGAGTCACGGTGCTGACCGTCCCGGACCGAGCCGACCTGCCGACCCCCGTCCCGCGCCGGAGCGACCGGGCCGTCGTCCCGGCCGTCGTCCCGGCCGCCGTTCCGGCCGTCGCCCGGACCGGCCGCCGTCTGCGGCGACGGGGTGCGCTGCTGGCGCTGCTCGCCGCCGTTCCGGTGCCGCTGGTGGCGCTCGGTGCGGCCGGCCCGGCGCAGGCGCAGCGCCGGGTCGTCGGGGGCGCCGCCGTGAGCACCGCCGACCACCCGTGGATCGTGGCGCTGGCCAGCCGCCAGCAGTTCGGCAGCGGGCGCTCCGGCCAGTTCTGCGGGGGCGCGCTGGTCACCCCGACCAAGGTGGTGACGGCCGCGCACTGCTTCTACGACGAGGCCAAGGGCCGGGTGGACCGCCCGGGGCTCAAGGTGATCGTCGGCCGGGACGACATGCGCGGCTCGGCCGGCCACGAGGTGGCCGTCCAGCGGATCTGGGTCCACCCCGACTACAGCTTCGCCGCGAACATGAACGACGTCGCGGTGCTCACCCTGGACGAGTCGCAGGGCTCCCGGCCGGTGGTCGAGCTGGTCGGCCAGGGCGAGAGCGGGCCGTACGCGGCCGGGACGGCGGCGCAGGTCTACGGCTGGGGCGACACCAGCGGGCGGGGCGACTACTCGCCGGTGCTGCGCCGGGTGGACGTGCCGATCGTCGCGGACCAGACCTGCGCCCACGCCTACCCGGGCGGGCCGGAGGGCAAGTTCGACGCCCGCGGCATGGTCTGCGCGGGCGAGCAGAAGGGCGGCAAGGACGCCTGCCAGGGCGACAGCGGAGGCCCGCTGATCGTGGCCGGCCGACTGGTCGGGCTGGTCTCCTGGGGGACGGGCTGCGCCGAGGCGGCCCACCCCGGGGTCTACACCAGGGTGTCCTCGGTCACGGACGCGGTGCGCTCCGCGCTCTGATCATCGCCGAGGGTGATGGGGCGATGACGTTCTGACGCCGTTTCGGCTCGGGCCCGGGCTTCGGTTCGGGCCCGAGCGCCCCGCGGTCCGGGCGGCGGCGAACGCGGGAGAACGGCCGGGAGAACAGCGAAGCCGGGTGGTCGGCCCCCGAAGGGGTCGACCACCCGGCTTCCCGGTCGCGCACCGTGCGCGGCCGGACACAGCTCGACGCTGGCTGCTGGTGGTGGCGCCTGGGATCAGCGCTCCTCGGTGGCGGCCGTCGCGGTGGTGCCGGTGCTGAGACGGCCGCTCTCGTCCTGTATCTCCACGGCGATCTTCTTGAGCTCGGGCTCGAACTTCCGGCCGTGGTGGGCGCAGAAGAGCAGCTCTCCGCCGCTGGCGAGTACGACGCGCAGGTATGCCTGGGCGCCGCAGCGGTCGCAGCGGTCAGCCGCGGTGAGCGGGCTCGCAGGTGTCAGAACAGTAGTCACGTCGCCTCTTCTCTAGCTCGACGAGCTGTCGTACCAGGGTCAACATCCAACCAGGCCGAAAACGTTCCCGCTCGTGGCTTTTCTTCTCTGAGGATTCTGCTGTGTTGATGAGGAGGTGCCCCGGGCGTCGGTGGTTCATGCGTACCGAATCCCGGGATCCGCCCGTCGCTCGAACGTCCGATCGGGACCGGGGTCGAGGTCCGCGTAGCATAATCCTCTGCCGGGTTGGAGCATAAGCCCCGTCCCGGGCCCCGGTAGCCTGCATAACGGCAGTTCCGGAGCCTGTGCCGGACCCCACGATCCGCCAGGACCGGTGGTACCGGGAGGAGATGGCGCCCCCGGGGCCCACACCCGGGCGCGGTCCTTGTTCGCGCAGCGCGTACAAGCTGCGCGGGGCCGGCCCGCCGTGCTGTGCACCCGTCGCAGGGGTGCGAGCACACAGAGCGACGACTGTCGGTGCGGCGTGCTGCACTGGCGGTTGGTCCGGATGCGTCCGGATGTGACCGATGAGACAGAACTTCACCGAGGAGAGTGCCGCGTGAGTGCCGAAACGACCGTGCCGTCCGCGCTGCTGGCCGGCGACGACGGTTCCAACTACACCGCGCGGCACCTGCTCGTCCTGGAGGGCCTGGAGGCCGTCCGCAAGCGACCCGGCATGTACATCGGCTCCACCGACAGCCGCGGCCTGATGCACTGCCTCTGGGAGATCATCGACAACTCGGTGGACGAGGCGCTGGGCGGCTACTGCGACCGGATCGAGGTGCTGCTGCACCCGGACTCCTCGGTGGAGGTCCGCGACAACGGCCGCGGCATCCCGGTGGACGTCGAGCCCAAGACCGGGCTGTCCGGCGTCGAGGTCGTGATGACCAAGCTGCACGCGGGCGGCAAGTTCGGCGGTGGCTCGTACGCGGCCTCCGGCGGTCTGCACGGCGTCGGCGCCTCGGTCGTCAACGCGCTCTCCGCGCGGCTGGACGTCGAGGTCGACCGCAGCGGCCACACCCACGCGATCAGCTTCCGCCGCGGCACCCCCGGCATCTTCACCGAGGCCAGCCCGGACGCGCCCTTCGAGCCCGCCAACGGCACCACCAGGACCCGCAAGGTGCCCAAGACCCGCACCGGCACCCGGATCCGCTACTGGGCCGACCGGCAGATCTTCCTCAAGGACGCCAAGCTCTCCCTGGAGAACCTGCACAACCGCGCCCGGCAGACGGCCTTCCTCGTCCCCGGCCTGACCATCGTCGTGCGTGACGAGCGGCTCACCGAGAGCGAGCAGGTCGAGGAGTCGGTCTTCCACTACGACGGCGGCATCGCCGAGTTCTGCGAGTTCCTGGCCCCCGACAAGCCGGTCAGCGACGTGGTGCGGCTGCAGGGCGAGGGCACCTTCAAGGAGACCGTGCCGGTCCTGGACGACCTCGGCCACATGACCCCCACCGAGGTGACCCGCCACCTCGGCGTGGACATCGCGCTGCGCTGGGGCACCGGCTACGACACCACCCTGCGCTCCTTCGTCAACATCATCGCCACCCCCAAGGGCGGCACCCACGTCACCGGCTTCGAGCGCTCGCTGGCCAAGACCGTCAACGAGGCGCTGCGCGGCGCCAAGCTGCTGCGCGTCGCCGAGGACGACATCACCAAGGACGACGCCACCGAGGGCCTCACCGCCGTGGTCACCGTCCGGCTGGCCGAGCCGCAGTTCGAGGGCCAGACCAAGGAGGTGCTCGGCACCTCGGCGGCCAACCGGATCGTGGCGGCCGTCGTCGCCAAGGAGCTCAAGGCCTTCCTCACCTCGGCCAAGAAGGACCAGAAGCAGCAGGCCCGGGCCGTGCTGGAGAAGGTCGTCGCCGCTGCCCGCACCCGGGTCGCCGCCCGGCAGCACAAGGAGGCCCAGCGCCGCAAGACCGCGCTGGAGACCAGCTCGCTGCCCGCCAAGCTGGCCGACTGCCGCAGCGACGACGTCGACCGCAGCGAACTGTTCATCGTCGAGGGCGACTCCGCGCTCGGCACCGCCAAGCTCGCCCGCAACTCCGAGTTCCAGGCGCTGCTGCCGATCCGCGGCAAGATCCTCAACGTGCAGAAGGCCTCGGTGAGCGACATGCTCAAGAACGCCGAGTGCGCCGCGATCATCCAGGTGATAGGGGCCGGCTCGGGCCGGACCTTCGACATCGACCAGGCCCGCTACGGCCGCGTGATCTTCATGGCCGACGCCGACGTCGACGGCTCGCACATCCGCACCCTGCTGCTGACCCTCTTCCACCGCTACATGCGGCCGATGGTCGAGCAGGGCCGGGTCTTCGCCGCCGTCCCGCCGCTGCACCGGATCGAGCTCACCAGCCCCAAGCGCGGCCAGGAGAAGTACCACTACACCTACTCCGACGCCGAGCTGCGCTCCACCCTGCTGGAGTTCCAGCGCAAGGGGCAGCGCTGGAAGGAGCCGGTGCAGCGGTACAAGGGCCTGGGCGAGATGGACGCCGACCAGCTGGCCGAGACCACCATGGACCCGCGCCACCGCACCCTGCGCCGGATCAACCTGGGCGACCTGGAGCAGGCCGAGAAGATCTTCGACCTGCTGATGGGCAACGACGTCGCCCCGCGCAAGGAGTTCATCGTGGACTCGGCGGCCACCCTGGACCGCTCGCGCATCGACGCCTGAGGCGGCCGGACGACGGGGGCCCTCCACCCACGGGTGGAGGGCCCCCGTGCCACCGGTTCCACCCGGGGTCCACCCCGGCTCCGATCAGCGGGGAGCGCCGGATCCGTAGCGTCGGAGAGGTCAGCAACACGCCTCTCCCGGGACGGAGAATCCGATGGGATCCCTCGCCAACCTCCTCGTGATCGCCGCGGTGGTGGTTCTGGTCGTCGGACGCCAGACGCGCGTCCAGCGGCTGGACACCGAACGCCGCTTCTGGCTGCTCCCGCTGATCCTGGGCGTGCTCGCGCTGCGCGACCCGCAGGTCATCGACCACCAGCACACCGTGCTGTCGGGCGTCCTGCTCGCCGCCGGACTGGTCACCACCCTCGCGATGGGGACGGTCTGGGGCTGGACCGTCCGGATCTGGCGGGCCGCCGACGGCAACGTCATGGTCAAGGGCACCAAGGCCACCCTGGCTGCCTGGGGCGGCATGGTCGTCGTCCGGATCGGCCTGTACGCGGCCGGCTCGGCCCTGGGCGTCCACCAGGCGGGCAGCTCGCTGATGCTCGGCATGGCGGTCCTGCTGCTGGTCCGCTCGCTCGTGGTCAACTGGAGGGCCCGGACGCTGGAGCCCGCGCGGGCGACCGCCTTTCTCCACTGAACCGTCGCCGTGAGCACCGAGGAGGTCCCCTTGCCCGGGTGGTACTGGACCCGCTGGCAGTCCCGGGAGGGGCTGGAGCGCGAGGCCGAGAGCCGACCGCGGCGGGTCCTCACCGTGTTCGGCCGGACCGTCCTGCTGGTCGTCATCGGCTGGGCGACCTTCTCCGGCGGCGCGTACGCCGGCTGGACGGCGGCGGTCGCGGCGGCCGGGCTGGTCGCGGCCGTCGCCCTCTGCGCGCTGTACCTGAGGGTCACCCGGGAACAGCACCCGGCGGCCTCGTACCTGCTGGCCGCGACGCTGGTCGGCGCCGGCTGGCTCGCCAACGGGGGGCAGGCCTCCACACTGGCCGACTTCCTCTGGATCGGGCTGGCCGTGACGGCCCTGATCCGGCTGCCGCCCGCGCCCGCACTGCTCACCGCGGTTGCCGCGCTGGCCTCGTACACGGCGGCCTCGCCCGCGAGTTGGCTCAGTGTGGCCGCCACCGTCGGCGGTTCGCTGCTGGTCGGCTTCCTGCTGCGGCTGGACATCGAGGCCCGTGGCACCGCCCGTCGGCTGCTGGTCCAGGAGCGCGCCGTGCGGGCCGCCGAGGCGGAGAGCGCGGCGCTCGCCGAACGGGCCCGGATCGCCCGGGAGATCCACGACGTGCTGGCCCACAGCCTCTCCGCGCAGCTGGTCCACCTGGAGGCGGCCCGGCTGATGCTGGACGCCGGGACGGACCGCGCGCAGGTCCGCGAACGGGTCGTGGCCGCACGGCGGATGGCCCAGGACGGGCTGGTCGAGACCCGGCAGGCGCTGTCCGCGCTGCGCGGGGAGTTCACTCCGGTCGGGGAGTTCCTGGTGGAGCTGGCCGAGCGCGAGCGGGCTCCGCTCACCGTGACCGGTACGCCCCGGCCGCTGGCCGCCGAGGCCGGGCTGGCGGTGCGGCGCACGGCGCAGGAGGCGGTGACCAACGTCCGCAAGCACGCGCCGGGCGCCCGCTGCTCGCTCGAACTGCGCTACCTGGACGGCCTGGTGGAGCTGGAGGTGCGCAACACCCGGGCGCCGCGCGGCCAGTCGACGGGTGAGCCGTCCTCGGGTGACCTGGCCGAGAGCGGCAGCGGGTACGGTCTGCTGGGGATGCGCGAACGCGCGGAACTGCTCGGCGGCGTCCTGCTGGCGGGCCCGGAGGACGGAGGGTGGCGGGTGTTGCTGCGGTTGCCGGCATGAACGGCGGGGCCATCAGGGTGCTGGTGGCGGACGACCAGACGGTGGTGCGCGAGGGCATCGTGATGCTGCTGGGCCTGCTGCCCGGCATCGAGGTGGTCGGTGCGGCGGCGGACGGGGAGGAGGCCGTCACCCTGGTGGAGCGGCACCACCCGGACGTGGTGCTGATGGACCTGCGGATGCCGCGGATGGACGGCGTCGAGGCGACCCGGCGGATCCGGGCCGCCCACCCGGGGACCGAGGTCGTGGTGCTGACCACCTACGCCGACGACGAGTCGCTGTTCCCGGCGCTGCAGGCCGGGGCGCGCGGTTACCTCACCAAGGACGCCGGGGGCGAGCAGATCGCCAAGGCCATCGCGGACGTCCGCGCGGGTGCGGCCGGGCTCTCCCCGGAGGTCCAACTCCGTTTGCTGGAAAGGCTTTCGGAGGGGTCCGCGAAGGCCGCGCCGACCGCTCCCGGAGTACCTGCGGCGTCCGCCGCACCGGGCGTGCCGCCGGTCGGGCGGGGTGGCGAGCTGCCGGACGGGTTGACGGTGCGGGAGGCCGAGGTGCTCGCGCTGATCGCCGAGGGGCTCTCCAACGCGGAGATCGCCCAGCGGCTGTTCGTCAGCCAGGCGACGGTGAAGACGCACATCAACAACCTGTTCGCCAAGACCGCGGTGCGGGACCGGGCGCAGGCGGTCAGGTACGCCTTCCGGCACGGAATCACCGGTACGCAGCAGTAGTCGGATGAGCGTCCGTCAGATGATCGATCACCTCATTGAGTGAACGTATCTGCGATGGTCAGGGACGGTGTCCGGGGGCCTCCATGATGGTTCGGGTCAGAACGCCCGGCCCGCGCCCAGGAGCAGCAGTGCCACAGCAGCAGACCAGCAGTCCCGGACAGGGGCAGCGATTCGACTGGTGGGCCGCTCCGGCGACCGCCGCCACTGCGTCCGAGCCGACTGCCGCCCCCCGCCGAACGGCCGTACCGGGCCAGCCGGTTCCCACCCGGTCGGCCGCCGCTGCCGAGCCGGTGGCCGCGCCGACCGCCCCGCCCGTCGCCGCCCGGCCGGTCGCGCCGCCCGCCGTACCGCCGCTGGTACCGGCCACCGCCCCGCCGCTCGCCCCGCCCGCCGTACCGCCCGTGGTGCCGCAGGCGGCGGTGAGCACCACCGACAGCACCGAGGTCTACCGGAGCGTCCAGGCCAGCGCGGCCTTCCAGGACATCCGCCGCAGCTACCGCTCGTTCGTCTTCCCGACCAGCGGCGCCTTCCTCGGCTGGTACCTGATGTACGTCGCCGCCGAGGCCGCCGCGCCCGGCGTGATGCGCAGCCCGGTGGCCGGCCCGCTCAACGTGGCCTGGGTACTGGGCCTGCTCCAGTTCGCCTCCACCTTCCTGCTCACCTGGCTCTACGCCCGCAACGCCCGGACCAAGCGCGACCGCGCCGCCCTGGGCCTGCGCTGGGACACCCAGGACCAGCTGCGGTGACCGCCACCACCGGCGTGCTGACCACCGCCACCCCGCCCCCCGTCGCCCCGGCCGGCCAGCACCACGGCCTGGCGATCGTGCTGTTCGCCGTGATCGTCCTGGTCACCCTGGGGATCACCCTCTGGGTCGGCCGCCAGGGCAGCGCCGCCGAGGACTTCTACGCGGGCGGACGCGACTTCACCCCGCTGCAGAACGGCTTCGCGCTCTCCGGCGACTACCTGTCCGCCGCCTCCTTCCTCGGCGTCGCCGGGCTGATCGCCCTGTACGGCTACGACGGCGTGCTCTACAGCATCGGCTTCCTGGTCGCCTGGCTGGTCGTGCTGATGCTGGTCGCCGAACTCGTCCGCAACGCGGGCCGGTACACCCTCGCCGACGTGCTCGCGCTGCGGCTGCGCCGCCGCAAGGTGCGGGCGGCCGCCGGCGGCGCCAGCGTTGTGGTCACCCTGCTCTACCTGGTCGCCCAGATGGTCGGCGCGGGCTCGCTGGTCGCCCTGCTGCTCGGCACCAACAGCGCCCAGGCCCGGACCTGGACGATCATCGCGGTCGGCGCGCTGATGATCGTCTACGTCACCATCGGCGGGATGCGGGCCACCACCTGGATCCAGATCGTCAAGGCCTTCCTGCTGATCGCCGGTTCGGTGCTGCTCACCGTGCTGCTGGTGGCCCGCTTCCACGGCGACCTGTTCGAGCTGATGCGCCAGGCCGCCCGGCACAGCGGCGCCGGTCAGCGCTACCTCGAACCCGGGCTCAAGTACGGGGCCACCTTCACCAGCCGGCTGGACTTTTTCAGCCTCGGCCTGGCCCTGGTGCTCGGCACCGCCGGCCTGCCGCACATCCTGTCCCGCTTCTACACGGTGCCCACCGCGCGGGCCGCCCGCCGCTCCACGATGTGGGCGATCGGCCTGGTCGGCGGCTTCTACCTGATGGCCATCGCGCTCGGCCTGGGCGCCACCGCGCTGGTCGGCTCCGCCGAGGTGCGGCACGCCAACGCGGCCGGGAACACCGCCGTCCCGCTGCTCGCCCTGGTGCTCGGCGGCGGCAACGGCAGCACCGGCGGGGTGGTGCTGTTCGCGCTGATCTCGGCGATCGCCTTCGCCACCATCCTCGCCGTGGTCGCCGGGCTGACCCTGGCCTCCTCCGCCGCCTTCGCCCACGACATCTGGGCCGGCGCCTGGCGGAGCAGGCCCGGCCGGCGCGGGGCGGAGCGCGCCGAGGAGAAGCCGAGCGAGCAGCAGGAGGTGGTGGTGGCCCGGTTCGCGGCCGGCGGGATCGGCGCGGCGGCGATCGTGATCAGCCTCTACGCCCAGCAGCTGAACGTCGCCTTCCTGGTCGGCCTGGCCTTCGCGGTGGCCGCCTCCTCGAACCTGCCGGTGCTGCTGTACAGCCTGTTCTGGTCGCGGTTCACCGCCCGGGGCGCGGTCTGGTCGGTGTACGGCGGGCTCGTCCCGGCGATCGTGCTGGTGTTCTTCTCGCCGGTGGTCTCCGGATCGAAGGTGGCGCTGTTCCCCGGCGTCGACTTCCACTGGTTCCCGCTGGAGAACCCCGGGATCGTCTCCATCCCACTCGGCTTCCTGGCGGGCTGGATCGGGACGCTCACCTCTCCCGAGCCGGCCGACGCGGACCGCTTCGCCGAGCTGGAGGTGCGGGCCCTCACCGGTGCGGGCGCGGCGTAACCGCCGTGACCAAGGGAACCTCGGCGGGCCTGGGGCCGCCGGGGTTCCGCCGTTCCCGGGCCGGTCGGGTTCCGTCGTTCGCCGGGGTGCCGGGGTGCCGGGGTGCCGGGGTGCCGGGGTGCCGGGGTGCCGGGGAGTCCGGGATGTCGGGGCGTCCGGGCGCGGTCACGCCCGGGCGGCCAGCCCGTAGCGGTGCTCGGGGCGGCCGGTGTCGCCGTAGCGCAGGGTCAGCCGCAGCCGGCTGTCCCGTTCCAGCTGCTTGAGGTAGCGCTGCGCGGTCGAGCGGCTCAGCCCGGTGGCGTCGGCGACCTCCTGGGCGGACAGCGGTCGGCCCGCCCGGCGCAGTACGCCCAGCACCAGGTCGGTGGTGGGTGCCGAGTGGCCCTTCGGCAGCGTCCCGGCGGGCGCGGCGGCGCTGCGCAGGGTGGCGAACAGCCGGTCCACCTCGTCCTGGCCGGCCTCCCGGGCCGGGGCGGCCAGCGCGTGCCGCAGCTGGGCGTAGGAGACCAGCTTGTCGCGCAGCCCGGCGAAGGTGAACGGCTTGACCAGGTACTGCAGGGCGCCGTGCTGCATCGCGGCGTGCACGGTGGAGACGTCCCGGGCGGCGGTCACCATCATCACGTCGCAGGTCACCTGGCGTTCCCGCAGCCGCCGGACCAGCGCCAGGCCGGTCTCGTCCGGCAGGTGGTGGTCGAGCAGCAGGAGGTCCACCGGGCGGCGCTCCAGCGCGGCCAGGGCCTCCCCGGCCGAGTGGGCGGTACCGGTGACCCGGAAGCCCGGCACCTTGGCCACGTAGGCGGCGTGCACGTCCGCGACCCGGAAGTCGTCGTCCACCACGAGTACGTCGATCATCAGGCCTCCACGAGCTGAGTGGTGAGCAGGGCCTCGGGCAGCTCGACGGTGAACCGGGCGCCGCCGAGCGGGCCGGTGTCGAGCACGATCCGGCCGCCGGTCCGTTCGACCAGCCGCCGCACCATCGCCAGGCCCAGCCCGCGCGGACGGTGCGCGGGCGCGTCCTTGCTGGTCCACCCCTCCTCGAAGACCTGCTCGCGCAGCTCCTCCGGCACGCCCGGGCCGCTGTCCGCGACCTGCAGCAGCAGGGTGGAGCCGGCCGCCGCCAGCGTCACCTCCAGCCGCCCGCCCCCGCCCGGCACCAGGGCGTCCACCGCGTTGTCGATCAGGTTGCCGAGCACCGTCACCAGCGCCCGGGCGTCCACCACCGCGTCCGGCAGGTGCGCCGCCGGGGCGAGCACCAGCCGCACCCCGCGTTCGCCGGCCACCGCCGTCTTGCCCGCCAGCAGCGCCGCCACGTGCGGGTCCTGCACCTGTTCGGCGATCCGGGCGGCGACCACGGCGTGCGAGCCGGACTGCTCCGAGATGAAGGCCACCGCCTGCTCGTGGCGGCCGAGTTCGAGCAGGCCGAGCAGGGTGTGCATCCGGTTGGCGTGCTCGTGGTCCTGGGCGCGCAGCGCCTCGGTGAGGCTGCGGGTGGTGTCCAGCTCGCGGACCAGCGACTCCAGCTCGGTGCGGTCGCGCAGCGTCACCACGGCGCCCTCGGCGGTGGTCGTCCGGTTCACCACCAGCACCCGGTCGTCCCGGACGGCCGGCAGGTCGGTGCCGGTGATCCGCCCGGTCAGCACGTCGGCCAGCCGGCCCGGCGGAAGTACGGCGGCGATCGGGCGGCCGGTGCACTCCCCGGGCAGGTCGAGCAGCCGCAGGGCCTCGTCGTTGGCCAGCCGGATCCTGCCCCGCTCGTCCAGCGCCACCAGGCCCTCGCGGATGCCGTGCAGCATCGCCTCGCGCTCGACCAGCAGGGCGGAGATGTCGGCCAGCGCGATGTTGTGGGTGCGGCGCTTGAGCCGGCGGGCCAGCACCAGGGTGGCGACGGTGCCGGCGGCCAGGCCGGCGGCGGCGCACAGCAGGATGCCGGTGAGCATCTTCAACAGCCGGCGGCGGATCGAGTCGTCGCTGATGCCGACCGACACCTCGCCGACGATCCGGCCGTCCGCCGTCCGCAGCGGCACCTTGCCGCGGGCGGTGCGGCCCAGGGTGCCCTGCTGGATCGCGGTGACGCTGCGGCCGGCCAGCGCCGGCTCGGGGTCGGTGCTGACCCGCTGGCCGATCCGGCCCGGGTCGGTGTGCGAGAGGCGGATGCCGTCCAGGTCGGTGACCACGACGAAGCTGGCGCCGGTGGCGAGCCGGATCTGCTCGGCGTTGCGCTGCGCGGTGACGACGTCGCGGGCGTCGGCGGCCCGGGCGATGGTCTCGTCGGTGGCGGTGGCCTGGGCGATGGACAGCGCCCGCTGCATGGCGTCGTGGTCCAGTTCGCTGCTGACCGGGGCCAGGAACAGCCCGGCGGTCAGGGCGGTGACGCCGACGGTGACGACGGTCTGGCTCAGCAGGAGCTGGGCGAAGACCCGGCGGGGCCAGTGGGGGAGCTTCATCCGGGCCTCCTCTCGGCGGCTGGGTGTGACGGGGACCCACCAGGTGGGGGCCTGCGGCGGGGGTCCGGCAGGGGTGGGGTCGGGACACCCTATGTTTCCGACGTGTTTCTGTCAGCCCGCGTCCCCGCAGTTGTAGCGGAAGCAAAAGGAGCAGAACACCCCTCAATGCGGAGAAGTCGCACTACGCGGAGAAGGCTCCCGCCGGGGCCGGGCCCGCTCCTACCTTTCCGGGGCAAGCACTGACCCGGGAGGAATGAATGACCGATACCCCGGCGATCGAGCTGACCGGCGCGACGAAACGCTTCCGCACCCCCTCCGGTGCGCTGCACACCGCCGTCCGCGATCTCGATCTGACCGTCGCCCAGGGCGAGTTCGTCGCCGTCGTCGGCCCCACCGGCTGCGGCAAGTCCACCACGCTGACCCTGGTCAGCGGCCTGGAGGAGCCCACCGAGGGCGAGGTCCGGGTGTACGGCGAGCCCGTGCGCGGGATCGACCCCAAGGTCGGGTTCGTCTTCCAGCAGGACGCCGTCTTCCCCTGGCGCACCGTGCTGTCCAACGTGATGGCCGGGCCGCGCTTCCGCGGCGTGCCCGCCGCCGAGGCGAAGGAGCGGGCCCGGGACTGGCTGGGCCGGGTGGGCCTGGCCGCCTTCGAGGACCGCTACCCGCACCAGCTGTCCGGCGGCATGCGCAAGCGCGTCGCGCTCGCCCAGACCTTCGTCAACGACCCGGCCATCCTGCTGATGGACGAGCCGTTCTCGGCGCTGGACGTGCAGACCCGCGCCCTGATGTCCGACCAGCTGCTGGAGCTGTGGGCCGGCACCGGCTCCTCGGTCGTCTTCGTCACCCACGACCTGGACGAGGCCATCGCGCTCGCCGACCGGGTCGTCGTGATGACGGCCGGCCCGGCCACCGTCAAGGAGGTCTTCACCGTCGACCTGCCACGACCGCGCACCGTGGAGGCCGTCCGGCTGGAACCGAGGTTCGTCGAGCTGTACCGCGAGATCTGGGCCTCGCTCGGCGAAGAGGTGCGCATCACCCGGGAGAGAGGAGCGGGTCGTGCCGCTTGAGACCGCGTCCGAGACCGCTTCGACCGCCGCCGGGAAGCCCCCGGCCGCCACGACCAGGACCGCGGCCCGCGAACGGGCCGCCCGCAACCGGAAGTTGACCGTCTACGCGGCCCGGATCGGGGTGCTGGTCGCCTTCCTCGGCCTGTGGGAGGTGTGCGCCCGCACCGAGGTCATCGACCCGTTCAACTTCTCGCAGCCGTCCAGGATCTGGGACCAGATCTGGCAGTGGACCACCCACGGCACCGCCCAGGGCTCGCTCGGCGAGCAGATCGGCTACACCCTGTACGAGGCCCTCACCGGCTGGGTGATCGGCGTGGTCGGCGGTGTGCTGCTGGGCATCGCGCTCGGCCGGATCCGCTTCCTGGCCGACGTGTTCGGGCCGTACATCAAGGTTCTCAACGCCATCCCGCGGATCGTGCTCGCCCCGATCTTCCTGATCTGGTTCGGCCTCGGCCCGGCCTCCAAGGTCGCCTCCGCGGTGGTCCTGGTGTTCTTCCCGGTGTTCTTCAACGCCTTCCAGGGCGCCCGCGAGGTCGACCGCAACCTGGTCGCCAACGCCCGCATCCTGGGCGCCGACAACCGCAAGGTCACCCTCCAGGTGGTCATCCCCGCCGCCACCACCTGGATCTTCACCAGCCTCCACGTCAGCTTCGGCTTCGCGCTGATCGGCGCGATCGTCGGCGAGTACATCGGCGCCACCAAGGGCCTCGGCCTGCTGGTCGCCGCCGCCCAGGGCACCTTCAACGCGGCCGGGGTGTACGCCGCCATGACCATCCTCGCCGTCGTCGCGCTGCTCACCGAGGGGCTGCTGACCTTCGCCGAGAAACGGCTCTTCCGCTGGAAGCCCGCCGACGCGGGCGACGGCCGCTGAACTCCCCCCACCCGCACGTACCGAGAGGTTCCCCCACGATGCGCCCGAACCCGACGAGCAGAGCCGTCACTGCCGTCCTTGCCGCCGCCCTGCTCCTCCCGCTCACCGCCTGCGCCAACGACGCCGCGAGCTCCGCCCACGGCGCGGCCCCGGCCGGGCAGCAGGTCGACGGCCCCAAGGTCAAGATCATGGTCGGCGGCCTGGACAAGGTCATCTACCTGCCCGCGATGCTCACCCAGCGGCTCGGCTACTTCGCCGAGGCCGGTGTCAACGTCGAACTGCTCACCGAACCGGCCGGCGTCAACGCCACCACCGCGCTGCTGGCCGGCGACGTCCAGGGTGCCGTCGGCTTCTACGACCACACCATCGACCTCCAGGCCAAGGGCAAGCACGTCGAGTCCGTGGTCCAGTTCGCCCAGGCCCCCGGCGAGGTCGAACTGGTATCCACCAAGCAGGCCGACGCCATCAGGTCCGGCGCCGACTTCAAGGGCAAGAAGCTCGGCGTCACCAGCATCGGCTCCTCCACCGACTTCCTCACCAAGTACCTCGCGGTCAAGAACGGCGCCTCCGTCAGCGATTTCAGCCCGATCGCGGTCGGCGCCGGCCAGACCTTCATCGCCGCCCTCCAGCAGGGCAGCATCGACGCGGGAATGACCACCGACCCGACCGTCGCCACCGTCCTCGACAAGGGCCTCGGCAAGATCCTCTACGACATGCGCACCCCCGAGGGCTCGCGGCAGGCACTCGGCGGGCTCTACCCGTCGTCCTCGCTCTACATGAGCACCGAGTGGGTCGAGAAGAACAAGGACACCACCCAGAAGCTCACCAACGCCTTCGTCAAGACCCTCAAGTGGATGTCCACCCACAGCCCCGAGGAGATCGCCGCGAAGATGCCCGCCGACTACGCGCAGGGCGGCGCCGAGCAGTACGCGGCGGCCATCAAGTCCACCCTGCCGATGTTCACCACCGACGGGGTGATGCCCGCCGACGGGCCCAGGACCGTGCTCGCGGTGCTCGCCGCCTTCCACCCGGACGTCAAGGGCAAGGAAGGGACGATCGACCTGTCCAGGACGTACACCACGGAGTTCGTCGGCAAGGCGGCCGGCTGACCCCACCGCCCGCCGCGGTCCCGCGCCCACCCCCACGGGCGCGGGGCCGCCGGGCCGCTCAGATCCCCCGTACGGAGAGCACGTCCATCCGCGACGGCGTCCCCGCCGCCTTGCCGCAGCTCTCCGGACGCGCCGGCTCGCTCACCGACTCGATCACGTCCACCTCCCAGGCCCGCCCGTCCCGGTGGATCACCCCCACCAGCCAGCGGCCCGCACCGTCCGGCCGCTGCGCCACGGTCAGCGCGTCCACCCCGGTCTCGCCGATCGCCAGCCGCACCGCGTGCTCGGCCGCCTGGCCCGGCCGCTCCCAGCCCGAGCAGCCCCGCGACCACTCCGGCACCATGTGCCCGGCCGCCGTCGCCGCCAGCACCTCCTTGGCGCTCTCCGGCGTCAGCCGCCCGTACGCGTAGCCGTACGGCAGCACCAGCATCGTGGGGGAGAAGCGGTGCCCGCCCAGGTGGGTGACCTCCCACACCTCGCTGTGCCCGGCCGCCGCCAGCTCCGCGGCCAGCGGACGGCCCAGCAGCGCGCAGCAGCGGTCCCGGCGGCCGTTGGTGCACACCAGGGCCAGCGGGCCGCCGACGTGCTCCACCCCGAAACCCGTGTGGTCACCGACGCCCAGCGCGGCGAAGTCCAGTTCCAGCAGCTCCGCCGGATCCGCCACCTGCGCCCGGCGCACCCAGCTCCGGCCCGGCACCGCGTGCGCCACGACCACCTCGTGCCGCGCCGTCGGCAGGCAGTCCGCGTGCCGGCCGGGCCGCCGGATCAGGGCGATCCGTACGCCGGTACCCGCCGCGGCGGCCTCCAGCGCGCGGCCGACCGCCGCGTCCACGTGGCTCTCGCCCAGGGCCTTCGCGCCCCAGGGGCCGTTCTGCTCCAGCAGCAGCCAGGTGGTCGCCACCGCCGCCGTCGCGGTCAACGGCTCCGAAAGTTCACGCGAGAGGGACGCACAGGTGCTCACCCGGGCAAGGCTACCCCCGGCGGTCCGGCTGGGCCCGGGGGCCGCGGGGCGCCCGCGACCAGGCCCGGAACCCTCCCGCACGAGGGCGGGACGGCCCCGGACGAAGCCGGGACGGCCCCGGACACGCCGGAGGGCGGGGCGCCCGCAGGCACCCCGCCCTCCGGCCCCGTCGGCACGGGGCCGACCGTCACGCCGGGCCGGCCACCACCGCGATCGGCGCCGTCACCGGGGTGCCCGAACCGTCCCGGCGCGGGTCGCGCTCCGGCAGGTCGACCGGCACGCCCTTGGCACCGGCGGCCCGGGCCGGGGCGGCACCCGCCCAGGCGAACGCCAGACCGTCCTCGCCGCGCAGGAAACGCTGGCAGCGCACACCGCCGGTCGCCCGGCCCTTGCGCGGGTACTGCTCGAACGGGGTGACCTTCCAGGACGTCTGCTCGTCACCCGACAGCGTGCCCGAGGCACCCGCCACCGAGACCACCACCGCGTCCGCACCCGGGTCCACCGCCGTGAACGACAGCACCCGCGCGCCGTCCGACAGCTTGATGCCCGCCATGCCGCCCGCCGGACGGCCCTGCGGACGGACCTGCCCCGCCGGGTAGCGCAGCAACTGGGCGTCCGAGGCGATGAAGACCAAGTCCTCCTCGCCGGTGCGCAGTTCGACCGCACCCACCAGCTCGTCGCCGTCCTTGAGGGCGATCACCTCGAACTCGTCCTTGTTCGCCGGCCACTCCGGCACCACCCGCTTCACCACACCCTGCGCCGTGCCCAGCGCCAGCCCCGGCGAGGACTCGTCCAGCGTGGTCAGCGCAAGCACCCGCTCCCCGGCCTCCAGCCGCAGGAACTCCTCCACCGCGGCCCCGCCCGCCAGCGTCGGCGAGGGCATCGGCGGCAGCGCCGGCAGGTCGATCACCGGCAGCCGCAGCACCCGGCCCGCGGACGTCACCACACCCACGTCCGCCCGCGCCGTGGCCGGCACCGCCGACACGATCACGTCGTGCTTCGCCCGCTTCTCCGACAGCTCGAACGGCTCGCCGTCCGCCGTCCGCGCCAGCAGCCCCGTCGAGGACAGCAGCACCCGGCACGGGTCGTCCGCCACCTCCAGCGGCACCGTCAGCGCCGCCGACGGAGCCGCCCCCGCCTCCAGCAGCACCGTGCGCCGCTCCGTCCCGAACTGCTTCGACACCGCGCCCAGTTCGGACGACACCACGCTGCGCAGCCTGGTGTCCGACTCCAGGATCTCGGTCAGCTCCGCGATCTCCGCGTTCAGCTTCGCCTTCTCCTGCTCCAGCTCCACCCGGTCGAACCGGGTCAGCCGGCGCAGCGGGGTGTCCAGGATGTAGCCGGTCTGCGTCTCCGACAGCGAGAAGCGCTCCATCAGGCGCTCCTTCGCCTGCTGGGCGTTGTCACTCGACCGGATGATCGAGATGACCTCGTCGATGTCCACCAGGGCCACCAGCAGGCCCTCGACCAGGTGCAGCCGCTCCTCCCGCTTGCGGCGGCGGAAGTCGCTGCGCCGGCGCACCACCGTGAAGCGGTGGTCGACGTAGACCTCCAGCAGCTCCTTGAGGCCCAGCGTCAGCGGCTGCCCGTCCACCAGCGCCACGTTGTTGATGCCGAAGGTCTCCTCCAACGGCGTCAGCTTGTAGAGCTGCTCCAGCAGCGCCTCCGGCACGAAGCCGTTCTTCACCTCGATCACCAGCCGCAGCCCGTGCTCGCGGTCGGTCAGGTCCTTGACGTCCGCGATGCCCTGCAGCTTCTTCGCGTTGACCAGGTCCTTGATCTTCGAGATGACCTTCTCCGGGCCGACGTTGTACGGCAGCTCGGTCACCACGATGCCCTTGCGGCGCGCCGTGACGTTCTCGATCGTCGTGGTGGCCCGGATCTTGAACGTGCCGCGGCCCGACTCGTACGCGTCCCGGATGCCCGACAGGCCCACGATCCGCCCGCCCGTCGGCAGGTCCGGACCGGGCACGAACCGCATCAGCGTGTCGAGGTCCGCGCTCGGGTGCTTGATCAGGTGCCGGGCCGCCGCCACCACCTCGGACAGGTTGTGCGGCGGCATGTTCGTCGCCATGCCCACCGCGATGCCCGTCGCGCCGTTCACCAGCAGGTTCGGGAACGCGGCCGGCAGCGCCAGCGGCTCCTGCTCGCTGCCGTCGTAGTTCGGCCCGAAGTCGACGGTGTCCTCGTGGATCGACTCCACCATCGCCATCGAGGCCGCCGTCAGCCGCGACTCGGTGTACCGCATCGCCGCCGGCGGGTCGTCGTTGCCCAGCGAACCGAAGTTGCCGTGCCCGTCGATCAGCGGCAGCCGCATCGAGAACGGCTGCGCCATGCGCACGACCGAGTCGTAGATCGACTGGTCGCCGTGCGGGTGCAGCCGGCCCATCACCTCGCCCACCACGCGCGCGCACTTGACGTGCGCCCGGTCCGGACGCAGGCCCATCTCGTTGGCCTGGTACAGGATCCGGCGGTGCACCGGCTTGAGACCGTCCCGCGCGTCGGGCAGCGCACGCGAGTAGATCACCGAGTAGGCGTACTCCAGGAAGGAGCCCTGCATCTCGTCCACGACGTCGACGTCGAGGATCCGCTCCTCGAAGTCTCCGGGCGGCGGGGTCTGCGAACTGCGGCGGGCCATCGCGGCGGGGCTCCCTTACGTGTCGCTGGCTGTGTCGTCGGCCGGACGTCGGCCGTCCGGTCCGGTCACCGGACGGGCTCCACCGCCCCGGCTCCCTGATTCACCGTCCTACCGCCGCGACCCGTCAACCGGGCGCGACCGACAGGGCACGGCGCCCCCATTGTGGACCCTCGCGCCGACACTCCCGGTCAGCGGCCCTCTTCCGCCCCTGGCGAACGCCGCTTCCGCGCGGACACAAACACGCCCCCCACGCGTTGCACCACAATGGGGGACGCCACACGAACCCCGACATCGACGACGGGAAGGACCCGAGCGCATGGCCAACCCGGCCCCCGCCTCCAGCCGAGGCATCGCCATCACCGAGCACCGCCTGACCAACGGCCTGCGCGTCGTCCTCTCCGAGGACCGCCTCACCCCGGTCGCCGCGGTCTGCCTCTGGTACGACGTCGGCTCCCGCCACGAGGTCAAGGGCCGCACCGGCCTCGCCCACCTCTTCGAGCACCTGATGTTCCAGGGCTCCGCCAACGTCTCCAACAACGGGCACTTCGAGCTCGTCCAGGGCGCCGGCGGCTCGCTCAACGGCACCACCAGCTTCGAACGCACCAACTACTACGAGACCATGCCCGCCCACCAGCTGGAGCTCGCCCTCTGGCTGGAGGCCGACCGCATGGGCTCGCTGCTCGCCGCGCTCGACGAGACGTCCATGGAGAACCAGCGCGCCGTCGTCAAGAACGAACGCCGCCAGCGCTACGACAACGTCCCGTACGGCACCGCCTTCGAGAAGCTCACCGCGCTCTCGTACCCCGACGGCCACCCGTACCACCACACCCCGATCGGCTCCATGGCCGACCTCGACGCCGCCACCCTCGAAGACGCCCGCGCGTTCTTCCGCACCTACTACGCGCCCAACAACGCGGTGCTCTCCGTGGTCGGCGACATCGACCCCGAACAGACCATCGCCTGGGTCGAGAAGTACTTCGGCTCCATCCCCGCGCACGACGGCAAGCAGCCCCCGCGCTCCGGCGAACTCCCCGACACCATCGGCCGCGAACTGCGCCAGGAACTCGCCGAGGACGTCCCCTCCCGCGCCCTGATGGCCGCCTACCGCCTGCCGCACGACGGCACCCGCGAGGCCGACGCCGCCGACCTCGCGCTCACCATCCTCGGCAGCGGCGAGTCCAGCCGCCTCTACAACCGGCTCGTCCGCCGCGACCGCACCGCCGTCGCCGCCGGCTTCGGCCTGCTGCGCCTCGCCGGCGCCCCCAGCCTCGGCTGGCTCGACGTCAAGACCTCCGGCGACGCCACCATCGCCCAGATCGACACCGCCGTCGACGAGGAACTCGCCCGCTTCGCCGCCGAGGGCCCCACCGCCGAGGAACTCGAGCGCGCCCAGGCCCAGATCGAGCGCGAGTGGCTCGACCGGCTCACCACCGTCGCCGGCCGCGCCGACGAACTCTGCCGCTACGCCGTCCTGTTCGGCGACCCCAAGCTGCTGAACGACGCCCTCCCCAAGGTCCTCGACGTCACCGCCGAAGAGGTCCAGGCCGTCGCCAAGGCCCGGCTCCACCCCGACAACCGGGCCGTCCTCGTCTACGAGCCGACCGCGACCGCCGCCGACGACGCTTCCGACGCCGCTTCCGAAGAGGAGGGTGCCGCCGTATGAGCACCGACTACGTCCCCGCGATGACCTTCCACCCCCAGCCCCAGCCCGGCACCCCCGGCCCCTGGGCCTTCCCCGCCCCCGAGCGGGCCGCCCTCGGCAACGGCATCACCGTGCTGCACTGCCACCGGCCCGGCCAGCAGCTGGTCGCCGTCGAGGTCCTCCTCGACGCCCCGCTCGCCGCCGAGCCCGAGGGCCTCGACGGCGTCGCCGCCATCCTCGCCCGCGCCCTCAACGAGGGCACCGACACCCTCACCGCCGAGGAGTTCGCCGGCGAGCTGGAGCGCGCCGGGGCCACCCTCGACGCCCACGCCGACCACCCCTGCATCCGGGTCGCCCTCGAAGTCCCCGCCTCCCGGCTCCAGCGCGGCCTCACCCTGCTCGCCGACGCCCTGCGCGCCCCCGCCCTCCCGGCCGAGGAGATCGAGCGCCTCGTCGCCAACCGCCTCGACGAGATCGTCCACGAGCAGGCCAACCCCGCCCGGCGCGCCGCCAAGGCCCTCTACGCCGAGCTCTTCGAGGCCGCGGACCGCCTCTCCCGGCCCCGCAGCGGCACCGCCGACACCGTCAAGTCGATCGACCGCGCCGCCGTCAAGGCCTTCTACGACGCCCACGTGCGCCCCGCCACCACCACCGTCGTGGTGGTCGGCGACCTCACCGGCGTCGACCTCCCCGCCCTGCTGGAGAGCACCCTCGGCACCTGGACCGGCACCGCGGCGCAACCCTCCGCCCACGCCCCGGTCACCGGCGACGACCGCGGCCGCGTCCTCATCGTCGACCGCCCCGGCTCCGTCCAGACCCAGCTGCTGATCGGCCGGATCGGCCCCGACCGCCACGACCCGGTCTGGGCCGCCCAGATCCTCGGCACCTACTGCCTCGGCGGCACCCTCACCTCCCGCCTCGACCGCGTCCTGCGCGAGGAGAAGGGCTACACCTACGGCGTCCGGGCCTTCGCCCAGCCGCTGCGCTCCGCCGCCGACGGCAGCGGGCGCTCGCTGCTCGCCATCAGCGGCTCGGTGGACACCGCCTCCACCGCCCCCGCGCTCGCCGACACCTGGACCATCCTGCGCACCCTCGCCGCCGAGGGCCTCACCGACGCCGAGCGCGACGAGGCCGTGCAGTTCCTGGTCGGCGTCGCGCCGCTCAAGTACGAGACCGCGGGCTCGGTCGCCGGCACCCTGGCCGACCAGGTCGAGCAGTACCTCCCCGACGACTACCAGGCCGAGGTCTACCGGCAGCTGGCCGAACTGCCCACCGCGGCGGCCACCGAGGCCGTGGTCGCGGCGTTCCCGCCGGACCGCCTGGTCACCGTCCTGGTCGGCGACGCCGCCGCGATCGAGGCGGACGTGCGGGCGCTCGGGATCGGCGAGGTCACCGTCGTCGGCTGACGGCTCCCGACATCCCCTCCGGCCCGGTGGAGCGCCTTCGCTCCGCCGGGCCGGACGCGTCTCGGAAGCGCTCGTAAATCCGTTGCGGGCCCGGCCCGTTCCGTGGATAGATGTTCCCCGACGCACAACACGTGCGAACGGCGAGCAGCGAAGGGAGGCGGTCACCATGCGGGTCGAGCAAGCCATACGACGGCGCTCCCCGAGGCCGTGCCTCCCCTGCTCCGCCCCGACCGCCTGAGCGCGGTCGCCCCCTGAACTTCCCCGAGCCGCACCGGGATTCTCTTTCGCGCGGCAACTCCTTCTCCGAACTACCCGACCTCTGGAGGTCGTTCACCCATGTCGTACACCGAAGTACCCGGCATCCGCGTCCCGATCCGGATGTGGACCGACCCGGCGACGGTCGAGGGCGCGGCGCTCCAGCAGCTGCGCAACATCAGCTCCCTGCCCTGGCTGCACGGCCTCGCCGTGATGCCGGACGTCCACCTGGGCAAGGGCGCGACGGTCGGCTCCGTCATCGCCATGAAGGACGCGGTCTGCCCGGCGGCGGTCGGCGTCGACATCGGCTGCGGGATGAGCGCGGTGAAGACCTCCCTCACCGCCAAGGACCTCCCGGACGACCTCTCCGCCCTGCGGAGCAAGATCGAGCAGGCCATCCCGGTCGGCCGCGGCCTGCACACCGACCCGGTCGACCCGGCCACACTGCACGGCTTCCGCGCGGAGGGCTGGGACGACTTCTGGCACCGCTTCGACGACATCGCGGAGGACGTCAAGTGGCGCCGCGAGCGGGCGATGCAGCAGATGGGAACGCTCGGCTCGGGGAATCACTTCGTCGAGGTCTGTGTGGATATGTCAGATTCGGTGTGGCTGATGCTGCACTCCGGGTCGCGCAACATCGGCAAGGAGCTGGCGGAGCATCACATGACCGTCGCCCGCTCGCTGTCGTACAACCAGGGCCTGGTCGACCGCGATCTGGCGGTCTTCCTCGCGAAGACCCCGGAGATGGCCGACTACCGCCAGGACCTCTTCTGGGCGCAGGAGTACGCGAAGCACAACCGGGCCCTGATGATGGCGCTCTTCCAGGACGTCGTCCGCCGCGAGTTCGACAGGGCGCAGGTCACCTTCGACGAGGTGATCAGCTGCCACCACAACTACGTCTCGGAGGAGCGGTACGACGGCGTCGACCTGCTGGTGACCCGCAAGGGCGCGATCCGGGCCGGCTCCGGTGACCTTGGGATCATCCCGGGTTCGATGGGGACGGGCTCCTACATCGTCCGCGGCCTGGGCAACGCGGCGTCGTTCAACTCCGCCTCGCACGGCGCCGGCCGCAAGATGAGCCGCACCGCGGCGAAGAAGCGGTTCACCACGCGCGACCTGGCCGAGCAGACCGAGGGCGTGGAGTGCCGCAAGGACAGTGGAGTGGTGGACGAGATCCCGGGCGCCTACAAGAACATCGAGAAGGTCATCGAGCAGCAGAAGGACCTGGTCGAGGTGGTCGCGCACCTCAAGCAGGTGGTCTGCGTGAAGGGCTGACGAACGACCGAGGCCCCCGGGTCCCGGGGGCCTCGGTCAGGTCACGTGTCAGGCCGCGGCGGGGAGCTCGTCGAGGCCTTCGGCGACGAGCTTGGCGAGGCGGTCGAGGGCCTCGTCGGCGCCGGGGGCGTCGGAGGCCAGGATGACCTCGTCGCCGCCCTGGGCGCCCAGGGCGAGCAGGCCGAGCATGGAGGCGGCGTTCACCGGGTTGCCGCCCGGCTTGGCGATGGTGATCGGCACGCCGGTGGCCGTGACGGCCCGGACGAAGACGGAGGCGGGACGGGCGTGCAGGCCCTCGGCCCAACCGATGGTGACGCGGCGCTCAGCCATGAGACGTGCCTTTCCGGTGAAGCTGGTCACGGCCGTGCTCGGGCGAGCGGGGGGAACGACCGTGTTGTCTAGACCAGTGTTGCACGCAGGCAACCCCTGCGAGGCGCCGCGTTCGGGACTTGTGATTGTTTCTTTTCGGGGCATAAGGCCCGGCCAGTGGCCCTGTCCACCCTGCCGTGAGCACGCACCCGGCGCCATTCGGCTCGCCGCCGGATAACCTGACGAATGTGGAAGACCCCGCGGTGGCGAACCCCGCGCAACCCGACTATCCGCAGCACTGGGAAGCCGACGTCCTGCTGCGCGACGGCGGCACGGCCCGGATCCGGCCGATCACCCCCGGCGACGCCGGGCGGCTGGTGGAGTTCTACGAACAGGTCTCCGACCAGTCCAAGTACTTCCGCTTCTTCGCTCCCTATCCGCGGCTCTCCGACAAGGACGTCCGCCGCTTCACCCACCACGACTTCGTGAACCGGGTCGGCCTCGCCGTGGTGGTCCGGGACCACTTCATCGCGACCGTCCGCTACGACCGGATCGACGCGGACGGCCGCCCCTCCGACCACGGCACCGACGCCGAGGTCGCCTTCCTGGTCCAGGACGCCCACCAGGGCCGCGGCGTGGCCTCCGCGCTGCTGGAGCACATCGCGGCGGTGGCCCAGGAGCGGGGCATCCGCCGCTTCCAGGCCGAGGTGCTGCCGGAGAACCGCAAGATGGTGAAGGTCTTCACCGACGCCGGCTACACCCAGAGCCGCAGCTTCACCGACGGCGTGGTGCACCTGGAATTCGCCCTCGAACAGACCGACCGCTCACTCGCCGTGATGCGCGCCCGCGAGCACCGCGCCGAGGCCCGCTCGGTGCAGCGGCTGCTGACCCCGCGCTCGGTGGCGGTGATCGGCGTCTCCCGCAACCCGCAGACCGTCGGCCGGGCCCTGCTGCGCGACCTGCTCGGCAGCTTCGACACCGAGTTCGAGAGCCGCTACGAGCCCAAGGACGCCCCGCGCACCGTCTACGCGGTGAACCGCAGCGCCCCGCCCGGCACCGAGCTGGACGGCGTCCCGGTGCACCGCTCGATTCTGGACATTCCCGGGCCGGTGGACCTCGCGGTGATCGCCGTCCCCGAGAGCGTCGTCCCGGCGGCCGTCGCCGAGTGCGGCGCGCACGGCGTGCAGGGCCTGGTGGTGGTCACTGCCGGCTACGCCGAGACCGGCCCGGAGGGTCGCGACCGCCAGCGCGCCCTGGTCCGCCAGGCCCGCGCGGCGGGCATGCGGGTGATCGGCCCGAACGCCTTCGGCCTGATCAACACCGACCCCGACCGCCCGCTGAACGCCTCGCTCGCCCCGCACCTGCCGGACCGCGGCGGCTTCGGGATCTTCTGCCAGTCCGGGGCGATCGGCGTGGCCCTGCTGGAGTCCGCCCACCGGCGCGGCCTCGGCGTCTCCTCCTTCGCCTCGGTCGGCAACCGTTCGGACGTCTCCGGCAACGACTTCCTGCAGTACTGGGCCGAGGACGAGGCCACCGAGGTGGTGCTGCTCTACCTGGAGTCCTTCGGCAACCCCCGCAAGTTCACCCGGATCGCGCGCCGGCTGGCCACCGCCAAGCCGGTGGTGGTGGTCAAGGGCGCCCGCCACACCGGCAGCCTGCCGCCCGGCCACGCCGTCCCGGCCACCGCCACCGGCCTGCGCGACGCCACCGTGGACGCGCTGTTCGAACAGGCCGGGGTCACCAGGGTGGCGACCATCACCGAGCTGTTCGACACCGGGGAGCTGCTCGGCCGGCAGCCGCTGCCGCCCGGCGACCGGGTCGCCGTGGTCGGCAACTCCGACTCGCTGGGCCTGCTCACCTACGACGCCTGCCTGAGCGCCGGGCTGCGCCCGTGCACGCCGGTCGACCTCACCACCGCCGCGACCGGCGAGAACTTCCGGATCGCCCTGGACGTCGCGCTCAGCGACCCGGCCGTGGACGCGGTGATCGCCGTCGCCATCCCGCCGATCGGCACTTCCGCGCACGCCTTCATGGGCGGCCGGCTGACCGGCCCGGACGACCCCGAGATGGGCTCGGACGACCCGGAGATCGCCACCGCCCTGCTCGAAGCGGGCGAGCGGGCGCGGGAGTTGGGCAAGCCCCTGGTACTGGCCCACCTGGCCCTGACCGACCTGCCGACCCGGCTGCGCCCGGGCGGGATCCCGGCCTACGCGGCGCCCGAGCGGGCCGTGCGCGCCCTCGCGCACGCCGTGCACTACGCGGAGTGGCGCCGCCGCACCGCCGCGGCGGAGGAGACGGCGCGCGTCCCCGACCTGGACCGGATCGACCAGCCCGGCGCCCGCGCCCTGGTGGACGCGGCGCTCAGCACCCGCACCGCGGTCGCCGCGCGCACCCAGCCCGGCGGCGCCCGGATCACCCTGTCCGACTCCGAGGCGCGACTGCTGCTGGCCCGCTACGGGATCGACGTCTCGCCCACCCTGCCCGCCCCCGACGAGCAGGAGGCTGTCCGGGCCGCCGGTCAGCTCGGCTACCCGGTGGCCCTGAAGGCGACCGCCCCGCACCTGCGCCACCGCCCCGACCTGGGCAGCGTCCGGCTGGACCTGACCGGCGAGGAGGGCCTGCGCCGCGCCCACCGCGAGCTGGACGCCCTGCTCGGCGGCGCGGTCGGCGCGCAGCTGGTGGTGCAGCGGATGGCCCCGCGCGGCGTGGACACCGTGATCGGCGCCACGGTCGACCCGGCCGTCGGCGCGATCCTGTCCTTCGGCCTGGCCGGTGCCCCCGCCGAGCTGCTCGGCGACGTGGCCCACCGCCTCGTCCCGGCCACCGACCAGGACGTCGCCGGCCTGATCCGCGAGGTGCGGGCGGCACCGCTGCTGTTCGGCTGGCGCGGCGCCGAGGCGGTGGACACCGGCGCGCTGGAGGAACTGCTGCTGCGGGTGTCGCAGTTGGTGGACGACGTACCGGAGATCGCCTCGGTGGACCTCGAACCGGTGGTCGTCGCCCCGCACGGGCTGGCGATCCTGGGGGCGCGGGTGCGGGTCGCCCCGCTGCCCGTCCGCAGCGATCTGGGCCCGCGCGCGATGAGCAGCCTGTAACCTTCCTTGGTTGCGCCTGCCCGTGGGCGCTGATGTCCGAAGCTCGGCGCCGCGCCGCCCGCTTCGTCGGCGGACCATGCCAGGATGGAGTTATGGCGAAGACCGGTACCACCACCACTCAGGACCTGCGCTCGGCGATCGAGCGCAGCGGCTACTACCCGGCCCTGGTGTCCGAGGCGGTCGAGTCCGCGGTGGGCCCGGAGCCGATCAGCTCCTACCTGGTACACCAGGAGACGACCTTCGACTCCAACGAGGTGCGCCGGCACGTGACGGTGCTGGTGCTGACCCCGACCCGTTTCGTGGTGAGCCACACCGACGAGCAGTCGGGCGACGCGGGCAGCCCCGCCGTGCCGTTCGCCACCACCTCGACGGAGAGCGTCCGGCTGGACCGGATCGGCTCGGTCGTGCTGAGCCGGATGGTGGCGAACCCGGAGACGTACACGCCCGGGACGCTGCCGCGCGAGGTGGTGCTGACCATCGGCTGGGGCGCGGTGCAGCGCCTGGACCTGGAGCCGGCCGGCTGCTCGGACCCGAACTGCGAGGCCGACCACGGCTACACCGGTTCGGCCACGGCCGACGACCTCTCGCTGCGGGTGAGCGAGGCCGGGGACGGCCCGGAGACGGTGGCCCAGGCGCTGCTGTTCGCCCGGGCGCTGTCCGACGCGACGATCGACAACGGCCCGCGGGTCTGAGGTCCCGGCCGGGCCCCGTCGCGCCCGGCCACCGAGCCCCGCCGTTCCCGATCGCGCGCCCGCCCGCGGTCCCGCCCGCTACGAATCCGGTTCCATGTCCTTCGCACCCTCCGACGGCTACGACGCCTTCGAGATCCTCGACCCGGCCGACGCCCCCGCGCCCCCGTACGGCAGCGGCTCGCTCTGCGACCTGCTGCCCTCGGTGGCGGCGGGCCTGGGCGTCCCGGGGTTCACCGCGACGCTGCCGATCGCCCCGGCCGACCGGGCGGTGGTCTTCCTGGTGGACGGCCTGGGCTGGGAGCTGCTGCTGCGCCACCCCGAGTACGCGCCGTTCCTGTCCTCGCTGGCCGGGAGCTCGCTGGGCGGCTCCGGCCGTCCGCTGACCGCGGGCTTCCCGTCGACCACCGCGACCTCGCTGGCCTCGGTCGGCACGGGCACGCCGCCGGGCCTGCACGGCCTGGTCGGGTACACGGTGGCGGTGCCGGGCGCCGACTACCTGATGAACCAGCTGCGCTGGCAGCCGCACACCGACCCGCAGGTCTGGCAGCCGTACCCGACGGTGTTCGAGCAGACCCACCGGGCCGGGGTGGCGACCGCCCAGGTGTCCTCTCCGTTGTTCGCCCAGACCCCGCTGACCAGGGTGGCGCTGTCCGGCGGGACCTTCCTGGGCCGCACCACCGGCGAGGAGCGGATGGACCTGGCCGCCTCCTGGCTGGCCGAGCACGACCGGGCGCTGGTGTACACCTACGTCAGCGAGCTGGACGGCGCGGGCCACCGCTTCGGGGTGGACTCCGACGAGTGGCGGATGACGCTGGACGCGGTGGACCGGCTGGCCCGCCGCCTGGCCGAGCAACTGCCGCCGCGGTCGGCGATGTACGTGACGGCCGACCACGGCATGATCGACATCGCCCCCGAGGACCGGATCGACTTCGACGAGGACTGGGAGCTCGGTGCCGGCGTCGCCCTGCTCGGTGGCGAGGGCCGGGCCCGGCACGTGTACGCGGTGCCCGGTGCCGCGGCCGACGTGCACACGGTCTGGAGCGAGGTGCTGGGTGACCGGATGTGGGTGGCCACCCGGGACGAGGCGATCGCGGCGGGCTGGTTCGGCCCGACCGTCGACGAGCGGGTGTACCGGCGGATCGGCGACGTGGTCGCCGCGGCGCGCGACGACATCGCGATCATCGCCTCCCGCAACGAGCCCGGCGAGTCCGCGATGATCGGCCTGCACGGCTCGATGACCCCGGTCGAACAGTTCGTGCCGCTGCTCGAAGTCCGGGGCTGAGGCGGACCCTTGACCCCTTCGTGCCCGAACCCCCTTGATGTGAAAGGCCCTTGCTCCACCCATGGCTGAACTGGTGTTCTTCTCGGGCACGATGGACTGCGGCAAGTCGACGCTGGCGCTGCAGATGGACCACAACCACGCCGCGCGCGGCCGGCAGGGCGTCATCCTGACCCGCAACGACCGGGCCGGCGCCGCCACCATCTCCAGCCGGCTGGGCCTGCGCGCCGACGCGGTCGAGGTGACGGACGACTTCGACTTCCACGGGCACGTGGTGCAGCGGCTGTCGGCGGGCGGCCGGGTGGACTACCTGATCTGCGACGAGGCCCAGTTCTTCGCCGCCGAGCAGGTGGACCAACTGGCCCGGGTGGTCGACGAGCTGGACATCGACGTCTACACCTTCGGCATCACCACCGACTTCCGCACCCGGCTGTTCCCCGGCTCGCAGCGGCTGATCGAGCTGGCCGACCGGGTGGAGGTGCTCCAGGTCGAGGCGCTCTGCTGGTGCGGCGCGCGGGCGACCCACAACGCCCGTACGGTCGGCGGCGTGATGGTGGTCGAGGGCGCCCAGGTGGTGATCGGCGACATCTCGGTGAGCGAGGACGAGATCGGCTACGAGGTGCTGTGCCGCCGCCACCACCGCCGCCGGATGACCGCCGCGACCGCTCGCGCCTCGGTGCTCTCCCCGGACGTGCTGCCCTTCGAGGAGCAGCAGGCCTAGTTCGCCGTTTCGAGCACCGAGAAGTGCCCGCCCTGCGGGTCGGCGAGGCGGGCGGCGCGGCCGCGGGCGGTGTCGTGCGGCTCGACCAGGACGCGGCCGCCGAGTTCGACGGTGTGGCGGGTGGTCAGCTCGGCGTCCCGGACGGCGAAGTGGGTGCGCCAGCGCGGCGGGTGGCCGCGCAGGTCGGCGCGGTGGCGGATGCCCGCGACCGGGCGGCCGTGCACCAGCAGTGCGCTCTCGTCGGCAGTGGGCCGGACCGGTCGGTCGAGCACGGCACCGTAGAAGACGGCGGCGCCGTCGGCGTCCGGGGTGAGCAGTTCGGCCCAGGCGGGGCCGCCAGGTTCCGTCCCGGCCTCCCGGCCGAGGTGTTCCTCGGCCTGCCAGAGGCCGAAGACGGCGCCGGAGAGGTCGGCGGCGATGGCCATCCGCCCGGCGTCGTCGGCCTGCAGCGGCCCGACCGCGACGGTGCCCCCGCACTCGCGCACCAGTTGGGCGGTGCGGTCGGCGTCGTCGACGGCGAAGTAGGTGGTCCACTGCACCGGGAAGCCGGTGGTGCTGGAGACGCCGAGGCCGGCGACGGGGGTGCCGTCGAGCTCGGCCCGGACGTAGGCGCCGAGTTGGCCGGGCCCGGGGGAGTACGTCCAGCCGAGCAGCTCACCGTAGAAGGCACGCGCGCCGGGCAGGTCGTCGGTCAGCAGGCTGACCCAGCAGGGCGTGCCCTGGGCCAGTCGGAGTTCCACCGCGGGCAATGCGGGCCTCCTCACGGGTGTTCGGCGCACGGAGATCCGGGCGCGCGAGGGTGATGCTTCCACCCTGGCGCGCGCCCAACCCTCGAACCGCGCGGAAAGTCCGGCAAAGAGCGCACAAAGAGCCGCGGTTCGGGCGCGCTGCGCGACAATGGCCGGCATGACCACCTTCAACGACGGTTCCCCGCTGATCTCCGCGGCCGGGCTGCGGGAGGCGCTCGCCTCCGCGCGGCCGCCGGTGCTGCTGGACGTGCGCTACCAGTTGGTCGGTGCCGCGCCGGGCGGCCCGACCGCGGCCGAGGAGTACCGGGCCGGGCACCTGCCCGGTGCCCACTTCGTCGAGTTGGACCGGGACCTCGCGGCCCCGCCCGGTGCCCCGGGCCGGGGCGGGCGCCACCCGCTGCCGGATCCGGAGGAGTTCGGCGCGGCGATGCGCGGGTTCGGGGTGAGCCCGGGCCGTCCGGTCGTGGTGTACGACGGTGCGGCGTCGATGGCGGCGGCCCGGGCCTGGTGGCTGCTGCGCTGGGCCGGGCACCCGGACGTCCGGGTGCTGGACGGCGGCTTCGCGGCCTGGCGGGCGGCCGGGCTGCCGGTGACGGCCGAGCTGCCGGAGCCGGTGGAGGGTGATTTCAAGCCCGTACCGGGGCAGTTGCCGACGCTGGACGCGGACGGTGCCGCGGCCCGGGCGCGCAGCGGTCTGCTGCTGGACGCCCGGTCGGGGGAGCGCTACCGGGGCGAGAGCGAGCCGGTGGATCCGCGGGCCGGACACATCCCGGGCGCGGTGTCGGCGCCGACCGCCGAGAACGTCGGCCCGGACGGCAGGTTCCGTCCGGCGGCCGAACTGCTGGCGCGGTTCCGGGCGTTGGGCGCGGGGGAGCGCGAGGTCGCGGTGTACTGCGGTTCGGGCGTGACGGCGGCGCACCAGATCCTGGCGATGGAGGCGGCGGGCCTGGACGCGGTGCTGTACCCGGGTTCGTGGAGCGAGTGGTCGAGCGACCCGGGCCGCCCGGTGGCGGTGACCGACCAGCCGGGCTGACCCCGGAGGGGCGGGAGGCCAGGCCTCCCGCCCCTCCGGCACGCGTGGGGTACTACTCCTGCTTCTTGCGCCGGCTGCCGAAGACGATCTCGTCCCAGCTGGGCACGGTGGCCCGGCGGCCGGGCCGGACGCCGTCCGCCTCGGCCTGCCGGTCGGTGGTGCCGACCAGGCGTTCGCGGTGCGGGGCGACGGCGCGCGGCATCAGGATGTCGGCGTAGGCGGAGCCCGCGCCGACCGCCGGGGCGGCGGCCGCGGCCGGCTCCTCGGTCTCCTCGGCGACCTCGGCGGGCACCGGTTCGATCGGGGCGGGGCCGCCCACGGCGAGGTCGCCGCGGAAGGCCGGGACGACGTCGAGCAGGCTGGTCAGCGAGTCCCGGGACTCGGCGGTGGCCTCGCGCGACTCGCGGACCTCGCGGGCCGACATGATGCGGTCGGCGGAGGGCCGGTCGATCATCGGGCGGGGCGGCCGGTCCTGGGGGAGCCGGGCGATCCGCGGGATGAACGGGAAGACCGAGTCCTCCTCGCGCTCGACCGTCTCGCCGATCAGCGCGCGGGCCTCGTCGTCGTTGGGCTGGACCAGGCGCCGGGGCGGGTCGTACGTCCAGGACGCGCTGCGGCCCTCGCCGTCGGCGCGGTAGGAGAGGATGACCTCCCAGGTGCCGTCGTCGCGCCGCCAGGAGTCCCAGCGTTCGGTGTCCTTCTCGGCGCCGCGCAGGGCGAGCCGCTCGGCGACGGCCTCGCCGAGCTGCGGCCCGGGGGACTCGCCGTTGCGGCGGATGGCGGTCTTGCGGGCGCGCTCGGCCATGAAGGCGCGTTCGGCGAGGACCGGTCCTTCGAAGCGGCGGACCCGGTCGACGGAGATGCCGGCGGCCTGGGCGACCTCCTCGGCGGAGGCTCCGGCTCGTATCCGGGCCTGGATGTCCCGGGGGCGGAGGTGGCTCTCGACCTCGATCTCGATCTGGCCGAGGCGCGGCCGGTCGCCGCGGATGGCGGCGCGCAGCCGCTCGTCGATGGGGAGGGTGTACTCCGTGCTGTCGGCAGCCTTGAGCACCAGCCGTGTGCCGTCGTTGCTGACGGCCACAACCCGCAGTTCGGGCACGGTCACCTCCCGGGTTGTGCCTGCCGACGTCACCTGCGTCGCTGCTCCCGTACTGAGTGTGGCCTGCCCACTCGCGACTGGCCACAACCTTGCTGAGTTCCCCGGCGTGTCGGGCTTACGCCCTGCCACACCGCTGTGGCACGGTTGCCTTTTTGCCACGTCATCCGTCGACGTCGCGCCTGGGCGTCCCGGCCGTCCTCGCACGCGGAGTGTTCGCGACGATCCGGGACCGGCGTCGCCGTGCGTGCCCGCTCAGTGGCTCTTCGTCAAGCTGCCGGTGAAGGCACAGTCGACAAGTCGACCCAAGGCTCGGGCTTTACGAACAGTACTCCATTCGTGGCATCCGGAGGGGCGGCTCGCCGCTCAAGTCTCCCGCGATTCACGGGAATCTCAAGAGCGCGCGCCCCCGATGGCGGACCACCGGCGGATGAACGGTGATCATCTTCACACAATCCGGGACCGGAGAACCGCATTTTCGTCCCTTGTGTCCTTCTTTGTGCAAGATGGAGAGGCTTGTTCGAGTTGCAGTCGTACGGACCGAGGGATGTTGATGCCGGAGCGGAGCCCCGCCGAGGAGGGCGGCAAGGAGGAGCGCAAGCGGATCGACCTGAGTGTGGCTCAGGTCGCGGCGAGCGCGCTGGCCGCGGTGGTGGGCGCGCTGCTCGCCTCCGAACTCGGCGTGTACGGCACGATCATGGGTGCCGCGGTGGTCAGCATGGGGGCCACCACCGGCGGCGCGGTGTTCCAGCACGTGTTCCGGCGGACCGGTGAGCAGCTGCGCGACGCGGTGGACCGCGGGCCGAACCAGACGGTGAACGGCCTGCGCCAGGTCCCGGTGGAGCAGCAGCACCCGGCTCAGGAGCTGACGCGGGGACCGGCCGGGCCGCCGGTGATCACCTCGGAGTGGAACGAGCCGCAGGTGGTGCGGGCGCGCCGGCGGCTGGGCTGGCAGGGCTACGCGGCGGTCTCCGGTCTGGTCTTCGCCCTGGCGATGACGCCGATCCTGGCGTTCGAGCTGGTCACCGGGCAGCCGGTGGCGGCGACGGTGAAGGGCGAGTCGGGCGACGGGACCTCCTTCGGCGGCACGGTGACGCGCAAGGACCCGGCCCCGCAGGACGGGCCGTCGCAGCGCCCGTCCACCGGGCACGGCTCGCAGGACACGCCGTCCGGCGGGGCCTCGGCCCCGGCGACGCGGCCGGGTCGGGAGCCGACCGCCACCCCGAGCAGCGGTGCGGGCGGGAGCGCCTCGCCCTCGGCGGGCCCGAGTTCGAGCGCGAGCCCGTCGGCCGGCGCCTCGCCGTCGGCGGGCGGCTCGGGCAGGCCCACCAGTGAGACCACCCCGCAGCCGCCCGTGCCGAGCAACGCCCCGGCGAACGCGACGGTGGCGCCTCCCCCGCCCGCCACCGCGACCCCCTGACGCCCCGGCTTCCTAGGCGCCCAGCACCCGCCGCAGGTAGTCGTTGCCGAAGACGCGCCGGGGGTCGACCTCGTCGCGCAGCGCGGTGAAGTCCCCGAAGTGCGGGTAGACGCCCGCCAGGTACTCGGCGTCGCGGGTGTGCAGCTTGCCCCAGTGCGGTCGGCCCTGATGGGCGGTCATCAGCTCTTCCACGCCGGTGAAGTAGCCCTGGTCGCGGGTGCCCCGGTAGAGGTGGACGGCGATGTAGGCGCTGTCCCGGCCGGAGGCGGTGGAGAGCCAGAGGTCGTCGGCGGGGGCGAAGCGCACCTCGACCGGGAAACTGACCTTCCAGTCGGAGCGTTCGACCAGGGCCTTCAGTTCGCGCAGCACCCCGGCGACGGCCGCGCGCGGGACGGCGTACTCCATCTCCAGGAAGCGGACCCGGCGCGGGCTGGTGAACACCTTGTACGCGGTGTCGGTGTAGCTGCGGTCGGACCAGGCGCGGCTGGCGAGCGAGGCGATCGAGGGCACGGTGGCGGGGAAGCGGCGGCCGACCCGGCAGGCGCCCTCCCAGACGGTGTTGGAGAGGAAGTCGTCCTCCAGCCACTCCTTGAACCGGGGCAGCGGGGCGGCCGGCCCCTGGCTGCGGTTGTTGCGCTTGGTGGAGCAGCGGTCGGTGTGCGGGAACCAGTAGAACTCGAAGTGCTCGTTGACGGCGGTGAGGTCGTCGAGGCGTTCCAGCACCTCGTCGAAGGTCATCGGCTGCTCGTGGGCGGTGAGCAGGAAGGCCGGTTCGACGCCGAAGGTGAGGGCGGTGATCACGCCGAGGGCGCCGAGGCCGAGCCGGGCGCCCTGGAAGAGCCGGGGGTTCTCGGTGGGGGAGCAGTGCCGGACGCTGCCGTCGGCGAGCACGATCTCCAGGGCGCGGATCTGGGCGGCGAGCGAGCCGGAGTCGCGGCCGGTGCCGTGGGTGCCGGTGCTGGTGGCGCCGGCGACGGTCTGGACCTCGATGTCGCCCATGTTGGTGAGGGAGAGGCCCTCGGCGGCGAGCAGCCGGTTGAGGCGGCTGAGCGGGAGGCCGGACTCGACGGTGACGGTGCCGGCCTCGCGGTCGAGCTCGCGGACGGCGGTGAGGGCGTGCGGCTGGATCAGCAGGCCGTCGCCGGGGGAGGCGATCGCGGTGAAGGAGTGGCCGGAGCCGACGGCCTTGACGCTGCGGCCCTGGTCGGCGGCGCGGGCGATCTCCCTGGCCAGTTCCGCGGCGGTGCCGGGGGTGGCGGTCCGGGCCGGCCGGGCGTTCTGGTTGCCGGCCCAGTTGGTCCACCGGGTGGGGGTCGCGGTGCTGGCCTGGGGCATTGCGCTGCCTCCTGCTCCGTGGCCGATCGGGTCGGCGCGGTCCGGTGCGGCCCGGCCCGTCGGATTCCGGGAGACAGGCCCTACCCGCGGGTACGGGCCGCGGGTAGGGCGAGATTAGTCAGTTCACCGTTCGACGTCTACGGGTCGGCCGGGTGTTCCGCCGGCCAGGTCGGTGGGCTGCGGGGCGTCGAGTCCGGCGCGCAGTCGGCCGAGTCCGGCCAGGGCGGCGAGGGCCCCGAGCACGCCGGCGGTCAGCGGGACCCAGTAGCCGGCGGCGGCGCCGGAGGCGTCGATCACCCAGCCCGCGGCGGAGGAGCCGACCGCGACGCCGAGGGCCAGGCCGGTGGTGGTCCAGGTCATGCCCTCGGTGAGCTGGGCGGCCGGGACGAGCCGTTCGACCAGGGCCATCGCGGTGATCAGGGTGGGGGAGATGGCGATGCCGGCGACGAGCAGGGCGGCGCCGACCGCGACGAGTCCGCCGATGCCGTGCACGGTGTGGGCGACCAGCAGGATCGGCACCATGCTGAGCGCCATGAACAGCACGCCGAGGAAGAAGCGCTTCGCCATCGAGCCGGTGAGCTTGACCGCGCCGAACACCACCCCGGCCAGGCAGGAGCCGAGCGCCCACAGGGCGAGGATCACGCTGGAGACCGACTTGTGCCCCTGGGCCTCGGAGTAGGCGACGGTGACCACCTCGACCGAGCCGAAGATCGCGCCGGTGGCGACGAAGGTGAGGATCAGCACCTGGAGGCCGCGGTTGCGGATCACCGAGCTGCCCTGGTGCCGGGCGGCCTCGTGGACCGGGGGCTCGGTGGAGCGCTGGCCGGCGAACAGCAGCACGCCGACGGTCAGGAAGATCCCGGCGAGCAGCACGCCGGCCTCCGGGAAGACGGAGGTGGCCAGGCCGATGGAGAGGATCGGGCCGACGATGAAGCAGACCTCGTCGACCACGGCCTCGAAGGAGTAGGCGGTGTGCAGCCGGTCGGGGTCCTCGCGGTAGAGGTGCGCCCAGCGGGCGCGGACCATGGCGCCGGTGCTCGGCATCACGCCCATGCCGGCGGCGAACACGAACAGCGTCCAGTCCGGGGCGTTCAGCCGGGCGCAGAGCAGCAGGCCGACGACGGAGCCGATGGTGAGGGCCATGGCCGGGACGATGATCCTGGCCTGGCCGTGCCGGTCCACCAGGCGGGAGACCTGGGGGCCCAGGATCGCGGCGGAGACGGCCAGGGCCGCCGAGACGAGTCCGGCCACGCCGTACGAGCCGCGCAGTTGGGACAGCATGGTCACGATGCCGATGCCGGTCATCGAGATCGGCAGTCGGGAGACGAAGCCGGTGGAGGAGAAGGCCACGGTGCCGGGCGCGGCGAATATTCGGCGGTAGCTGGACAGCACGGGAGCTCCGGGCAGGGGGGTAAGGAACAAGGCTGGTCAAGACAGCTTACGTACGTTGGCAAACGGTATTTTCCGGACGCCCGCGCGGCCCCGGCGCCGGTGTCCGACCCCTCAGTGGCAGGATCGGTGCCATGTCCGACGCGCGCAAACCCTCCTCCTCCGGCGCCGCCCCGTACGACGCCCTGCTGCTGCTGTCCTTCGGCGGGCCCGAGGCCCCCGAGGACGTCGTCCCGTTCCTGGAGAACGTCACCCGGGGCCGCGGCATCCCCAAGGAACGGCTCAAGGAGGTGGGCAAGCACTACTTCATGTTCGGCGGCGTCAGTCCGATCAACGAACAGAACCGGGAGCTGCTCACCGCCCTGCGCAAGGACTTCGCCGAGCACGGGCTGGACCTGCCGGTGTACTGGGGCAACCGCAACTGGGCCCCGTACCTGGTGGACACCCTGCGGGAGATGGCCGGGGCCGGCCACCGGCGGATCGCCGTGCTCGCCACCAGCGCCTACGCCGGCTACTCGGGCTGCCGCCAGTACCGGGAGAACCTGGCCGACGCGCTGGCCGCCCTCGCCGAGGAGGGCGTCCCGGTACCGACCGTCGACAAGCTGCGGCACTTCTACAACCACCCCGGCTTCGTCGAGCCGATGATCGAGGCCACCCTGGCGGCCCTGGCCGAGCTGCCCGAGGCGGTCCGGCCCGGCGCCCGGCTGGCCTTCACCACCCACTCCATCCCGGACGCGATGGCCGAGACCTCCGGCGCCCCGGACGACCCGGCCCGGGGCACCCCCGGCGGTGCCTACGTCGCCCAGCACCTGGACGTGGCCCGGCTGATCGCGGCGGCCGTCGCCGAGCGCACCGGCGTGGCCGACCGGCCGTGGCAGCTGGTGTTCCAGAGCCGCAGCGGCGCCCCGCACATCCCGTGGCTGGAACCGGACATCTGCGACCACCTGGAGGCCCAGCACGCCGACGGCGCGCCGGCCGTGGTGATGATCCCGATCGGTTTCGTCTCCGACCACATGGAGGTCAAGTACGACCTCGACACCGAGGCCGTCGCCAAGGCCGCCGAACTGGGCCTGCCGGTCTCCCGCGCGGCCACCGTCGGCGCCGACCCGCGGTTCACGGCCGCGGTGCGCGAGCTCGTCCTGGAGCGGGCCGCCGTCGAGCGCGGCGAGGGCGTGACCCGCTGCGCCCTCGGCGCCCTCGGCCCCAGCCACGACGTGTGCGCGGTGGCCTGCTGCCCCAACCCGCGCGCCCCGCGCCCGGCCGCCGCCGAGCGCTGACCCCCTTCCGGAGGAGAATCCCGTGCCCACCCCCGCCCAGCCCGACGACCGGCTCCTCGACGACCTGCTCGACGTGGCCCTGGACGCGGCCCGCCGGGCCGGCGCCCTGCTGCGCGACGGCCGCCCCGCCGACCTCGGCGTGGCCGGCACCAAGAGCAGCCCGGTCGACGTGGTCACCGAGATGGACATCGCCTCCGAGAAGCTCGTCCTGGAGCTGATCGCCGACCGCCGCCCCCAGGACGGCTACCTGGGGGAGGAGGGCGCCGAGCGGCCCGGCACCAGCGGGGTGCGCTGGGTCGTCGACCCGCTCGACGGCACGGTCAACTACCTGTACGGGCTGCCCTCCTGGGCGGTCAGCGTGGCCGCCGAGGTGGACGGCCGGGCCGTCGTCGGGGTGGTGTACGCGCCGGCCCGCGGCGAGCTGTTCCACGCCGTGCTGGGCCGCGGCGCCCACCTCGACGGCCGGCCGATCTCGACCCGCCCGGCCCCGCCCTGGGGCCAGGCGCTGATCGCCACCGGCTTCAACTACGTCCAGCCGGTGCGGGTGCGCCAGGCCGAAGTGCTGCTGGCCCTGATGCCCGAGGTGCGGGACGTCCGCCGGGCCGGGGCGGCCGCCGTCGACCTGTGCGACGTGGCCGCCGGGCGGCTGGACGGCTACTACGAGCGCGGCCTCGCCCCCTGGGACCGCGCGGCCGGCTGCCTGATCGCCACCGAGGCCGGTGCGCTGGTCGGCGGCCGCCCCGGGCACGGCCCGGACGGCGAGCTGACCGTGGCCGCGGCCCCGGGCGTGTACCAGCCCCTGCAGGAGCGGCTGGCCGCGCTGCGCGCCTGGGCGGACTGACCCGGCCCCGGCGAGGCCCCCGCGGACGGGCGAGCGGCCGGCGGCCGGACATGCGAAGAGCCCTGGCACACGGGGGATGCCAGGGCCTGGGGTTTCGCACGGCCCCCGCAGGGCCGCTGGTGCCGGAGTGCCGGCGTCGGGTCAGGCGGCGGTGCGGTGGCGGTCCAGCACGGTGTCCACACCGTGCTCGGCGGCCAGACGACGGAGGTCGTCCAGCTCGGACTGCTCCACCTCGGCGAGGAACTCGTCCCCGGCCTCGATCGCGCGGTGCAGGTCCTGCTCGGCATTGGCTATGCGCTGCAGGATTCCGGCCTTGAAGGCGTCCATACGGGCCCCCTTACTGTGTCGGACGTGCACGGTCGTGCGCTCTCCGCCCCGAGGAGGGTCCAGCCGGTGAATGCGCCCGGTCCGACGAGTGGTGGATCTCCGGTCGGGCGCGGAGACGGCCCTTCGGCCGCTCCCGGTGAATTCCCAGCCCCAGGGCCGGCGCGGATGAACGCACGGCGGGTGGGTGCGATCGGCCAACAGCCAGATCGCGGGTGTGCAGCTGTCCTCCCCGCCCGGGGAGCCGGGAAACCTCCCGGCGGAAGAAAGTTGCCCGTGTCACAGTCCAAGCGGAGCGTTCCCGGCACGAACGGTCACCGCCGCGGGGCCCGGGCCTCCTGCCCGAGGGGCAGCTTATCGCTGCTTTACCGCAGGACCAGGCAGGATGGAGGCACCGTCGGAGCCGTGCGTCCGCTTCCGGGGCCGGCCTGGAGAAGGGACAACGACCGTGCGGGTTCTCGTCGTCGAGGACGAGCAGCTGCTCGCCGAGGCTGTCGCGACCGGCCTGCGCCGCGAGGCGATGGCCGTCGACGTGGTGTACGACGGGGAGGCCGCGCTCCAGCGCATCGCGGTCAACGACTACGACGTGGTGGTCCTGGACCGGGACCTCCCGCTGGTCCACGGCGACGACGTCTGCCGCAAGGTGGTCGAGCAGGGCCTGGCCACCCGGGTGATCATGCTGACCGCCTCCGGCGACATCAGCGACCGGGTCGAGGGCCTGGAGATCGGCGCCGACGACTACCTTCCGAAGCCGTTCGCTTTCAGCGAACTCGTCGCCCGGGTAAGGGCGCTGGGCCGGCGCGCGACCGTCCCGCTGCCCCCGGTGCTGGAGCGGGCCGGGATCTCGCTCGACCCCGGCCGGCGCGAGGTGATCCGGGAGGGGCGCACCGTCCAGCTCGCCCCCAAGGAGTTCGCCGTCCTGGAGGTGCTGATGCGGGCCGGCGGCGCCGTCGTCTCCGCCGAGCAGCTCCTGGAGAAGGCCTGGGACGAGCACACCGACCCGTTCACCAACGTCGTGCGGGTCACCGTGATGACGCTGCGCCGCAAGCTCGGCGACCCGCCGGTGATCGTCACCGTGCCCGGTTCCGGCTACCGGATCTGACCGGAACCCGCTCCCCGGAGTCCGTCCCCCCGTAGTCCGGCCCGCCGGACTCCGCCCCGGGATCCGCCCCCGAGGATCCCCCGCCGTACCCAGCGCCCGCCCCCGGCGGACGCCCGAGAGGACCATCATGACCACCCCGCCGCCCCCGGCCGGCGGGCCCTCCGGCGCGCCCGCCGGCGGCCCGCGAGCCGTACCGCCCAAGCCCGTGCACCCGCCCCGCCAGTCCCGCCCGCACCAGCCGGAGACCTACGTCCCCGGTGACGGCCTGCTCGCCTGGCTGCCGTTCCGGCCGACCATCCGGATGCGGCTCACCCTGCTGTACGGCGGGATGTTCCTGATGGCCGGCGTGGTGCTGCTGCTGGTCATGTACTTCTTCGTCCAGCAGTCGCTCCAGGAGGTCGGCCAGCCGCACCTCAGGCTCACCGGACCGGGCATCTCCGTGCTCACCCCGGACGGCCAGGTCCTGACCAACCAGAGCGCGCTCGACCAGTGGCTGAACGACAACAAGTCCATCCAGGCCGCCGCGGCGCTCAACACCCTGCTGCGCAAGCTGCTCACCGTGCTGGTCTGCCTCGCCGTGATCGCCTTCGCGGCCGGCTACGCGATGGCCGGCCGGGTGCTGCGACCGCTCGGCCGGATCACCCGCACCGCCCGTGACGTCGCCTCCTCCGACCTGCACCGCCGGATCGAGCTGGACGGCCCGGACGACGAGCTCAAGGAGCTCGCCGACACCTTCGACGACATGCTGGACCGGCTGGACCGCTCCTTCGACTCCCAGCGCCGCTTCGTCGCCAACGCCTCGCACGAGCTGCGCACCCCGCTGGCGATCAACCGCACCCTGCTGGAGGTCCAGCTCTCCGACCCGGCCGCCTCGCCCGACCTCCAGCAGCTCGGCAAGACCCTGCTGGCCACCAACGAGCGCAGCGAGCAGCTGGTCGAGGGCCTGCTGCTGCTCGCCCGCAGCGAGAACGAACTGACCGACCGGCGCGCCGTGGAGCTGTCCGAGGTGGCCACCCGGGCGCTGGAGCAGACCCGGGGCGAGGCCGACAAGCGGGAGGTCGAGCTGCGCTCCAAGCTCGACCCGGCGGTGGTCGCGGGCAACGGCGTGCTGCTGGAGCGGCTGGCGCTCAACCTGCTGCAGAACGCGGTCCGCTACAACACCGCGGGCGGCTGGGTCGAGCTGGCCACGGCCACCGTGCCGGGCGGCGGCGAGCTGGTGGTCTCCAACACCGGCCCGGTGGTGCCCGGGTACGAGCTGGAGCACATCTTCGAGCCGTTCCGCCGGATCAAGGGCGCCGACCGCACCCGCAGCGACAAGGGGGTCGGTCTGGGCCTGTCCATCGTCCGCTCGGTGGTGCGCGCCCACGGCGGCACCATCGAGGCCACCCCGCGCGCCGGGGGCGGCCTGACCATGCGGGTGCGGATTCCGTCCCCGTAGCCGCCCCTGGCGCCGTTCTGCGCCCCAACAGCCCCGGACGCTGCCGCGTTCCGTGGGCGACCGTTTCCAGCCGCCCCCGCCAGGTCCGTCAAGACGACATAAGGCCTGGCGGGGGCGGCTTGTCTTTTCCGCCCCCAGCAACTTACGGTGTCGTAACCTACGCAACCGTAAGTGCGCCCCGCCGGTCCGTCCGCCGACGGCTCCGACACGACGCGTGCCCGCCCAACGCGCCCGTCCAGCGCGTGTATCCGTCCCCAGGAGCAAGACCGTGACCATCGCCCCTGTGCAGAGCAGCCCCTCGCTCGGATCGAGCGGCTGGACCGACGCGCGGCTGATCCTGGCCCTCGAAGAGGTCGTCGAGAAGGAGCTCAACCGCCACCTGGCCGTGGCCAAGGAGTGGATGCCGCACGAGTTCGTCCCGTGGAGCCAGGGCCGCGACTTCGACGGCGTGCTGGGCGGCGAGGCCTGGTCGCTGGAGCAGTCCCAGGTGACCGCGCTCGGCCGGGTCTCGCTGGTGGTGAACCTGCTCACCGAGGACAACCTCCCCAGCTACCACCACGAGATCGCGACCATGTTCGGCCGCGAGGGCGCCTGGGGCACCTGGGTGCACCGCTGGACCGCCGAGGAGGGCCGGCACGGAATAGCCATCCGCGACTTCCTGCTCGCCACCCGGGCCGTCGACCCGGTGGAGCTGGAGCGGGCCCGGATGTCCCACATGTCCGAGGGCTTCGAGTCCGACAACGCGCACAGCATGCTGCACTCGGTCGCGTACGTGGCCTTCCAGGAGCTCGCGACCCGCATCTCGCACCGCAACACCGGCAAGTACGCGGGCGACCCGCTGTGCGACCAGCTGCTGGCGAAGATCGCCAACGACGAGAACCTGCACATGGTCTTCTATCGGAACCTGTTGAAGGCCGCCCTGGAGATCGCCCCGGACCAGGCCATGCGCGCCATCGCCGACGTGGTGGTCAACTTCCGGATGCCCGGCCACAGCATCCCCGGCTTCGAGCGCGCCGCCGCCCAGATCGCCATCGGCGGGGTGTACAACCTGCGCATCCACCACGACGACGTGCTCCAGCCGGTGCTGCGCCACCTGCGGGTGATGGAGATCGACGGCCTCGGCCCGGAGGGCCTGCTGGCGCAGAACGAGCTGGGCGTCTTCCTGGACGGGCTGGACGACCAGGCGCGCAAGTTCGAGGAGCGCCAGGCCGCGCTGCTGGCCCGCCGGGAGGCGCGCCGCAACGCCGGCTAGGACGTCCGCGGGGGCGCTCCCGCCGAGTCGTCACGCCCCCTGGGGGAGGGGGCGGAGTGGGTGGATTTTCCGTGGTTTGCCCCGGAAGATTCTGAACGTGACCAAGCTCACACCGTGTCGCTCCACGATGCCGGGCGACCCCGGAGAGTGATCACCCCGTCGGGGGTGCCGATCGCCGTCCGTGATCGGAATCCGGCCTGCTGCCGGTCCGTCGGATTGGTCGGCATCCCTGGTGGGCAAGGGATTCGACGGACACCTGTACGGGGTTCGCTCACTGTGAGTCGCCGGATTGGAGGGCGTGCGAGGGGTCGACGATGGCCCTGCGTGAGGCCTTCCGCGCCCCGGAGGATCACCCCAACGGAGCCCTGGCTGAGTGTCGATTGAGTAACGGGGCTTGAAGTAAGGCAAAATCTCCGCCTCGGGTCGGGCACAAGACCGACCCCCCATGCGTTACGTGCGCTGGAGATACCGCACACACCGCACAAACCCGGAGGGGGAGAGCGAAAAATGGCAACCGACTACGACACCCCACGCAAGACCGACGACGAGCTCAACGAAGACAGCATCGAGGAGCTCAAGGCTCGGCGGAACGACAAGGGCGGCGGCTCCGTCGACGTCGACGAGTTCGACGCCGCCGAGGGCATGGAGCTTCCCGGTGCCGACCTCTCGAACGAGGAGCTCGCCGTCCGTGTCCTGCCCAAGCAGGCCGATGAGTTCACCTGCATGAGCTGCTTCCTGGTCCACCACCGCAGCCAGCTGTACAGCGAGAAGAACGGCAACCCGATCTGCCGGGACTGCGGCGCCTGAGCACCGCAGCGGACAGCGCCAGGTGCCCGTGGCTCCCGCGGCACCGGCACACCGCCCCTTCCGGCCCCGGGCAGCGGGGCCGGACGGCAGGTCCGCGGTCCGTCCTGGCGGACGGACCCGGGAGGACGGAGTCGGTCGGCCGCGCGCCGGCCAGGACAAAGTCGTAGGGACGGTCCCGCAGCAGCGGAACCGTCCCTCTCGGTCTTTCGGGGCCCGTTCGCGGGGCCTGCGGTGCGTCGTCAGGTACGGGCGCCGCGTCGGGCCTCCTCCAGCGCCTCGGCCAGCTTCATCGGCGAGCGCGTCGACAGGTAGAGGTACGGCGTCGGGTCGGCCGGATCGCTCACCTCGACCCGCAGCGCCGTCGGGACGTAGCTGCGCAGCAGCATGAAGGCGCGGGGATCGGCCTTCGGACCGCGCCAGGCCGCCGCCTCGGCGGGGCTCAGCGCGTGGGCGGCACCCAGCGCGTCCACCGGGATCCGGGCCGGTCCGGCCACCAGCGAGCCCTGCACCACGCGGATCCGCGCCGAGCCGTAACTGCTGATCGCCACCGCGCCGATGGCGATGCCGGCCACCAGGCCGACCAGGGCGGCCGGCCCGCTGACCCGGATCAGGATCAGCGCCAGGGTCAGACCGACTGCGACCGGGAGCAGCCACCAGGAGCGGGGCACCGTGAGGCGTTCGTCGTACATGCCCCCATTGTGGTCGCCCTGACGCCCGGGGCGGGACGCCACCCCCACCGGAGGCCTTGCTACCCCTGGGTAGGCTGGGGAGCCGTGACCGGTACGACCACCCCCACCACCCCCACCGACCGGTCGGCGCCCGCGGTGCCGCCGACCCCGACCACCCCGCCGCCGGACGCCGTGATCCCGGAGCGCCACCCCCAGGCGCCCGCCCCCGGCACCCACCTCGGCTCCCACTACGAGCACTGCTTCGGCTGCGGCCCCCAGCACCCCGGCGGCCTGCGGATCGACGCGGTCGCCGGCGAGGGCCTGGACGTCACCGCCGAGTTCAGCGTCCGGGACGTGCACCAGGGCGGCCCCGGGCTGGCCCACGGCGGCCTGCTGACCACGGCGATGGACGAGACCCTCGGAACCCTGAACTGGCTGCTGCACGCGCCCGCGGTGACCGGCCGGCTGGAGACCGACTTCCTCAGCCCGGTGCCCGTCGACTCGGTGCTGCACCTGCGCGCCTGGATCACCGGGGTGCACGGCCGCAAGATCTACAGCGCCGCCGAGGGGCGGATCGGCGGCCCGGACGGACCGGTCGCCGTGCGTGCGCAGGCGCTCTTCATCCAGGTGAAGCTGGAACACTTCACCACGCACGGTCGTCCCGAGGACATCGAGAAGGTCCTCGACGACCCGGATCTGATGAAGCGCGCACGAGCCTTTGAGGTGAACCCTTGAGCGAGACCCCCCGTCCGCAGCTGGACGTCCTGATCAGGCGCATCGACGCCGAGCTGCCGCTGCCCGAGTACGCGCAGCCCGGGGACGCCGGTGCCGACCTGCGGACCACCGTCGACGCCGAGCTGGCCCCCGGTGAGCGGGCGGTGCTCCCCACCGGCATCGCCATCGCCCTGCCGGACGGCTACGCGGCCTTCGTCCACCCGCGCTCCGGGCTGGCAGCTCGTTGCGGAGTTGCCCTCGTGAACGCCCCGGGGACGGTCGATGCCGGGTACCGTGGAGAGATCAAGGTGATCGTCGTCAATCTGGACCCGCGCGAGGGGGTCAGCTTCCGCCGAGGGGACCGGATCGCCCAGCTGGTCATCCAGCAGGTCGAGAAGGCCCGCTTCCACGAGGTGGCCGAGCTGCCGGGGTCGGCACGCGCCGAGGGCGGGTTCGGGTCGACCGGTGGCCACGCCGCGGTCTAGCATTCCCGCGGCCTCGCAGGAAGCCGAGCAGGTATTCGCATCGGTCTTGGACCGGGAAGGACAGTGACCGTGTTCCGTCGTCGCCAGAAGAGCGAGGACGCTGTCGAGCAGCTCGCCGACGACGCCATCAGCGCCGACGAGACGGCCGATGACGTCGAAGGTTCCGCCGAGAGCGAGAACGTGACCGAGCTGGACCCGGCCGACAGGGTCGGCCTGCCGGCTGCCCCGCGGCCGGACGGCCCGTGGGACCACTCCGAGCTGGAGACGCCGGAGGAGGGACGAGTCGACCTCGGGGGTCTGCTGGTCCCCGGCGTCGAGGGCATGGAGCTGCGCGTGGAGGTCGCCGGAGACGCGATCGTCGCGGCGACCCTCGTCCTCGGCAACAGCGCCATCCAGCTCCAGGCCTTCGCGGCCCCGAAGTCGGAGGGCATCTGGGGGGAGGTCCGCGAGGAGATCGCCAACGGCATCACCGCGCAGGGCGGCCAGATCGAGGAGGAGGAGGGCCCGCTCGGCTGGCACCTCCGCGCTCAGGTCCCGGTGCAGCTGCCGGACGGCACCCAGGGCGTGCAGCTGGTGCGCTTCGTCGGCTGCGACGGGCCGCGCTGGTTCCTGCGCGGTGTGATCTCGGGCCAGGCCGCCGTGCAGCCCGAGATGGCCGGCATCCTGGAGCAGGTCTTCCGGCAGACCGTCGTCGTCCGCGGCGAGACCCCGATGGCTCCGCGCGACCCGATCGTGTTGAAGCTCCCCGAGGACGCCCAGATGGTCGCCGACGGTGGCGGGGCGGCCGCCGCCGCGGCCGAGGGCGAGGGCCGCTACGGCTCGCTCGACCCGTTCGCGCGTGGCCCGGAGATCACCGAGGTCCGCTGACGGCCTCGCCGGTCGTCACCGCTGACCGGTTGTCACTGCTGATCGCCTCCGCCCGGGCTCCGGGCGGAGGCGATTTGCATGTGGCGGGTCGGTCCCCGTACAGTTCCGGAGTCGCCGCGGGAGACCGGGGCGACAAAGCGGAAAGCGAATCCGA
>NZ_JBVIWC010000025.1:0-10826 GCF_055594965.1 Kitasatospora sp. NPDC040550
CTCCGGGCTCTTAATGCCCATTCCCCCGAGGGGGCCACCTCACCGTCCGGGCCCCTGCCGCCCCCTCGGGCGTTCCCGGGCGTCCCGCCTGGTGGGAGGGGTGCCGGGACGGCATAGGCTCGGGGCGTCGCCTGCCCCGGGAGGGAACCCGCTCATGAGTACTCCGCCGTTCCTGGACCTGCCCCGCTGCGCCCGGGCGGAACGCGTGCCGACCGCGCGCGGGGAGTTCGCGGCGCTGCGGGCGGAGCCGGACGGCCCGGTGCGCGGCTCGGCGCTGCTGGTTCCGGGGTTCACCGGCAGCAAGGAGGACTTCATCGCGCTGCTCGCGCCGCTCGCGGCCGCCGGGTACCGGGTGACGGCTGTGGACCAGCGGGGGCAGTACGAGACCGGTGGGCCGGACGACGAGGCGGCGTACGCGGTGAGCGCACTGGGCGCCGACGTCCGGGCGCTGACCGAGGTGCTGGCCGCGGAGGGCGGGCCGGTGCACCTGCTGGGGCACTCCTTCGGCGGCCAGGTGGTCCGGGAGGCGGTGCTCGCGGCCGCCGCGGAGGGCCCGCCGCTGCCGTGGCGTTCGCTGACCCTGATGGCCACCGGGCCTGGCGCGATCGACCCGGCCGAGGCGGCCCGGACCAGGATGCTGCTGGACGTCCTGCCGGTCATGGGCCTGGAGGAGATCTGGCAGGTCATGCGGCAGATGGACGAGAGCGGCGGGGAGCCGAAGCCCGCCCTGGCGCCGGGGGTCGCGGAGTTCCTGCACCGCCGCTGGGTGGCCAACGTGCCGCGGTCGCTGGCCGTCACCGGCGCGCACCTGGTGGCCGCGCCGGACCGGGTGGACGAGCTGGCCGCGGTGACGGCCGGGACGCTGCCGGTGCTGGTGGTGTCCGGGGAGCAGGACTACGCCTGGCCGGTGCCGGAGCAGGGCGCGATGGCGCGGCGGCTGGGCGCCCGCCGGGTGGTCGTCGCGGGCGCGGCCCACTCCCCCAACGCCGAGCGGCCGGCCGCCACGGCCGAGGCGCTGGCCGCGTTCTGGGCCTGAGCCCGGCTCCCGACCGACTCCCTCCCCGGCGTGGTCTGTACCACTTCCGGCGGTTCGACCGGTCTCGGCACAGGACAAAAGTCGTTAGTTACGGTAATCTTTGATTCTGTCCGGGAATCATCGGCGACACCCACCACGGTGCCTTTCAGCCGAAACCCGGACGTTACGGACGGGCAACGGCCCGGTAGCACCGCTACGACACCGTGGTTGACGAGGGACTGGACGCACCAGGCAAGCCCAGGGGGAGCCCTTGCCGCAGCAGACCGCCACACGCACGACCCGCGTGGTCCGGCCGCAGCGCCGGATCCGCAGGACCCCGAAAGGGCTGATACCGACTCAGCCGCAACCGCCCCGCTCCGCGGGGCCCGGAAAGGAGACGCCCATGACCAAGCCCATGCGCTTCGAGATCCTCCGACTGGACGACGCCAACGGCTCCGCGACCGACCGCGTGATCGCCGACGCCGAGACCGTCCGCGAGCTCGTCCAGGACGCCGCCCGCACCGGCGAGCGCCTGCTCATCCGCCCGTGCCCGACCGTCTGACCCGGCGCGGCGCCTCCGAACGGGAGGCCTCACCCGCCGCCGACGAGCCGGGATCGTCCGATCCGGACGTACCGATACCCGACTGACGCCCCGTCACCGCGATCGCCGTTGACGGGGCGTCAGTGCGTCCGGCCCCGGAACGGACCGGCCCCGGGCCGCGACCCCGCCCCCGGCCACGCTCCCGACCCGGCCCCCGGCCCCGGAACGTTTGCCGCCGCCCGCCACGGGACATCCCCCAACGGGAACCGCCCGCGCCGCACCCACCCGCGCCGGCCGGGCGTCCGGCACCGACAGGGTGCCGCCGAGCCGTCCGTACGGGTGATCGTCCTTGACGCGGCGGTCCGGAGGGAGGAGCGTTGTCGGCTATGAGGGGCGAGCCAAGCTGTCCGAGGTGCGCCGGTCGGGTCCGCGCCCCCGGTCTTTTTTCGGACACCTGGCAGTGCGACCGGCACGGAGCCGTGCACCCGATGCAGCCCGTACTGCCCCCGAGCGTGGAAGCCCTGGGCGTCGCCGTCGCCCGTTCCCAGGTCCCCGTCTGGCTGCCCTGGCCGCTCCCGGTCGGCTGGCTCTACACCGGCATCGCCCACGTCGGCGACGACCTCTCGGGCGCCCGGGCCACCGCCGTCGCCTGCGCCGGGCCCGCCCCGCTCGGCGGCTTCGGCGAACTGGTGCTGGTGGCCGAGGAGCTGGGCGTCGGGCTCGGCGCCCGCTACGCCGGACTGCCCGGCCCCGACCCGGGCGACTCGGTCGGCCTCTACAAGCCCGCCGACGCCAAGCTGATGGCCGCCGGGCGGCCCACCCCGATGTTCCACGTCCCGGACGCCCCGGCCGACCGCGCGGTGTTCGTCGGCGAGGCCCGCGGGCTCTGGCTCTGGGCGATCGCCTGGCCCGAGCAGTCCGCGCTGGTGATGTACGACGAACTGGTGCTCACCGACCTGCGCGAGGCCGGCGCCGAACTGGACCTGCTGCCCTGCGGGGCGCTCTCCCCCCGACTGCTGGGCTGACGGCGGGCCGGACGGCCTATCCTGGGCGGCACCCACCAGCCTGAGGAGTCCGCCCCGTGCGCATCGACCTGCACGCCCACAGCAACGCCTCCGACGGCACCGACAGCCCGGCCGAGCTGGTCGCGGCGGCGGTCGCGGCCGGCCTCGACGTGGTCGCGCTCACCGACCACGACACCGTCGCCGGGCACGCCGGGGCCGCCGACGCCGTGCACGCGCTGCCGGAGGGCACCCGGCTGACCGTCGTCCCCGGCGCCGAACTGTCCTGCGTGGTGGACGGCGTCAGCATGCACCTGCTGGCGTACCTGTTCGACCCCGAGGAGCCGGAGTTCGCGGCCGAGCGCGAGCTGGTGCGCACCGACCGGTTCCGGCGCGGCCGGGCGGTCGTCGAGCGCTGCCGGGAGCTCGGCGCGGACATCAGCTGGGAGCAGGTGCGGCGGATCGCCGGGGCCGGTTCGGTCGGGCGCCCGCACATCGCCAGCGCGCTGGTCGAGGCGGGCGTGGTGGCCACCGTCTCGGACGCCTTCACCGGGCAGTGGCTGGCCAACGGCGGCCGGGCGGACGTCCGCAAGCACGAGACCGACCCGGTGCGCGCGGTCCGGCTGGTCCGGGCGGCCGGCGGGGTGCCGGTGTTCGCCCACCCCGGCGCGGTCAAGCGCGGCCGGACCGTCCCCGACCGGGTGATCGCCGACCTCGCGGCCGCCGGACTGGGCGGGCTGGAGGTCGACCACACCGACCACGACGAGGAGACCAGGCAGCGGCTGCGCGGCCTGGCCGGCGACCTCGGCCTGCTGGCCACCGGCTCCAGCGACTACCACGGCAGCCGCAAGACCGTCCGGCTCGGCGAGCACACCACCGACCCCGGGGTGTACGAGGCGCTGCTGGCCCAGGCCACCGGGGCGAAGCCGATCGAGCGCTGACGGCGGGCGGGGCCGCACTCCGGCGCACCGGAGCGCGGTGGGGCGGGCGGGCCCGCCGTACGCCCTCTCCTCCGGGAGCCGGCGCCGGGCCGGGCCCTGACCGGAGCCGGTCCTGACCCGGGGTCAGTCGAGCGTGACGCCGCGGCGCTGCGGATCGCGCAGGTCGGTGCCCTGGTTCAGCCAGCGCTCCTGGAGCGCGGCCGCGCCGTGCACCCGCTTCCAGCCCGCCTCGTTGGGCGTCATCGGCAGCAGCGGCAGGAAGCGCACCGGCTCGGCGGGTTCGGCCAGTTCCAGGTCCTCGACCAGCCCGCCCGGCTCGGCGGCCAGCACCGAGGTGAACGGGGCGCCCTCCCAGAGCGGGGCGCCGAGGTCCAGCGAGCCGCCCGGGGCCACCACCAGGCCCTCGACCTGCGGCGTCGCGGCGAAGGTGGCGAGGCTGCGCAGCACGCCGTCGCGCCCGCCGCGCACCGTCAGCACCAGTTCGGCGCGCGGTCCGCGCAGCTGGTCGGCGACCGGCTGGGTCGGGTCGGCCATCGGGGCGGCCGACATCCCGAGCGTCGCGTAGCGGACCAGGCCGTCGGCGTCCGGGCCGAAGCGCAGCACCTCGATCCGGTCGGTGCCGAGGAAGGTGACGGCGGCGCGGCCGCTCGGCTCGCCGAAGGTGGAGATCAGCCGGGCCTCGACGGCCGCGAGTACCGCCTCCCGGGTGAGTTCCGGGGAGCTGCCGCGGTGGGGGTCGCCGAAGGACGGGAAGTCGTGCGCCATGCCGGTGAGCGTAACCCGGGCCGCCCCGGCGTCCGCGCGGGGGCGTACGGGCGAAGGCCGGGGAAACCCCGGGGCACCGATGCCCGGTCAGATGTTAGGGTGAGCGACTGGCCACCGGGATCGCAGGTCCCGGGGCGGCGAGCGAAGGAGGTGGTTGCGGTGGATACCGGCCGACCATGCAGTACCGGCAGCTCTGCCCGGCCCCGACTTCCCCGTGACCCCCGCCCCGCAGGCCTCTGCGGCTGACCGAGCCCCCGTGGCCCGGGCGCGGGTCGGCGGCGGACGGACCGGCCGGGAGAGCACCCCTCGTCCCCTTCACCGGTGTTCCTCGCCGTCGCACCACGGCCCTTCCGCGTCCCTTCCGCGCCACCGTGCGACGGCTCCTGCCCCAGGGAGCCTGTCATGTCGATGATCAACAGCCTGCGCGCCGCCGTCCGCACCAACCGCCGCCGGGGCGCCGTCGGGGCGTACGACGCCGTGCCCGAGGGCGTCGGCTCGGCGGTCGTGGACTGCGCGGTCTACCAGCACGGCCGGCGCAACGGTGAGACCTGCAGCCCCCGCGAGGCCGCCCGCCGGGTCAAGGCCGCGCACCAACTCCCGGACACCGCCGGGTCGTTCAGCTGGATCGGGCTGCACGAGCCGACCGGGGCCGAGTTCGAGGGCATCGCCCAGCGGTTCGGCCTGCACCCGCTCGCGGTGGAGGACGCGGTGCACGCCCACCAGCGGCCCAAGGTGGAGCGCTACGACGACGTGCTGTTCGCCGTCTTCAAGACCATCCGCTACGTCGAGCACGACCAACTGACGCCCACCAGCGAGGTGGTGGAGACCGGCGAGCTGATGGTCTTCGCCGGCCGGGACTTCGTGATCACCGTCCGGCACGGCGGCCACGGCTCGCTGCAGGAGCTGCGGCACCGGCTGGAGGCGGACGCGGACGAGGCCGGGCTGCTCGCCAAGGGCCCGGCCGCGGTGCTGCACGCGATCGCCGACCACGTGGTGGACAACTACCTGCTGGTCGCCGAGCGGCTGCAGAACGACGTGGACGAGATCGAGTACGGCGTCTTCTCGGCCAAGGGCGCGCGCACCGCGGACGTCGGCCGGGTGTACCAACTCAAGCGCGAGGTACTGGAGTTCAAGCGTGCGGTCGCACCGCTGCTGCGTCCGATGCAGCAGCTGTCCGAGCCGCAGCAGGGCCTGGTCGACCCGGACATCCAGAAGTACTTCCGGGACGTCGCCGACCACCTGGCCCGGGTCACCGAGCAGGTGCACGGCTTCGACGAACTGCTGAACTCGCTACTCCAGGCCAACCTGGCGCAGGTGTCGGTGGCGCAGAACGAGGACATGCGCAAGATCACCGCCTGGGCGGCGATCTTCGCGGTACCCACCATGATCACCGGCGTCTACGGCATGAACTTCGACTACATGCCCGAACTGCACCACGCCTACGGCTATCCGCTGGTGCTCACCGCGATCGCGGTGATCTGCGTCGGGATGTACCGGGGCTTCCGCCGCAACGGCTGGCTGTAGCGCCCGCCGCGGGGCCCCGGCCCCCGCGGCGGCGTCAGCGCCGTCCGCCGCGGGCGACCAGGACCAGGCCGAGCAGGATCAGCACCACCGCCGGGTACGCCGCCGCCGGGGGCCACTGGCCGAGCCAGAGCGCGGCGATCAGGGCCGCGCCCGGGGTCTCCAGCAGGATCGCGGTGGAGGTGATCGACGGCCCGAGGGTGCGCACCACCCGGTTGCTCAGCGAGTGCCCGAGCAGCTGCGCGGTGACCATCAGCAGCACGATCTGCCACCAGGCCCCGGCCGACCAGCCGGACAGCCGCGTGCCGGTGGCCAGGCAGAGCGCCAGCAGGCCGACCGCCGTGGTCGCGTAGCAGACCAGCGTGTACGCGGTGGTGCTGACCGTCCTGCGGACCTCCGCGCCCAGCAGCATGTACCCGGCCGCGGCCAGACCCGCGGCGAGCGCGAGGGCGTCGCCGAGCAGGGCGCGCGGGGACATCGAGAGGTCGACGCCGGTCAGCACCAGCACCCCGGCGAAGGCGACGACCGTACCGAGCCAGACCGTCCTCGGCGCCCGGACGCCGAACAGCCGCATCAGCAGGATCGTCCACAGCGGGGTGGTGGTGACCAGCGCGGTCGCGGAGGCCACCGAGGTCATCCGCAGGCTGGGCATCCAGAGCGCGAAGTGCACCGCGAGCAGCGCCCCGGCGGCGACCGCGAGCAGCAGCGCCCGCCGGCCGATCCCGCGCAGCTCGGCGCGGTGGCGCAGCAGCGCGTACGGGCCCAGGGCGCCGACCGACATGACGTTGCGCCAGAAGGCGATGGCCAGCGCGGGCGCGGCGGTGGCGGATATCAGCGGGCCGGAGAAGGAGATGCCGCCGATCGAGACGGCGAGCAGCAGCAGGTCGGCGGTGGGGAGCGGGTGCGCGGGCCGCTGGTCGGCGGTGGTGGCAGGGGCGGGGGCGGTCGCGGGCCGGGCGGCGGGCACGGCGCTCCTTCGCTGGTCGCGGGGGCGGGGCGCTCATACGGTAAGGCCCGTGGGCCGTCAATGGAACTGTCGCCCGGAGGCTGAGACGTCCGGCCCGGGCGGGCGCGGGCGGCGAACCCGTACGCTGTCCGCCATGGACCGCAACTCCGCCGCCCCCGTCGCCGACGACTTCCTCGACCAGGCCCTGCTGGAGGAGGCCGCGAAGAAGTCCGGGCTGCTCTGGGTGCGCGCGGACGGCGAGGCGCAGGCCCGCCCGCTGTGGCACGCCTGGCACGACGGCGCCGTGGTGGTGGTCGGCGACGGCGGCGAGCAGCCGCTGCACGGCCTGACCGCGGGCGGCCGCGCCGTGATCACCGTGCGCAGCAAGGACAAGGGCGGCCGGCTGACCGGCTGGACCGCCGAGGTGGTCGAGCTGGCGCCGAACGGCGAGGCCTGGCTGGGCGCCGTCGAGGAGCTCAAGGGCAAGCGGCTGAACGCGCCCGACACGGACACCATCGCCGAGCGCTGGGCCCGCGAGTGCCGGGTGCTGCGGCTACGGCCGGCAGGGGCGCTGACCGAGCGTCCGGGCGCCATGCCGGACGGCTCGCACGCCGCCGAGCCGATGCCCACCCCGGCCACCACCCGCCGCCCGATCCCCGCCGGACTGCCCAAACTACTGTTCAAGCGCCGTTAAAGGTTCACGCCGGGGACTCCTGGGCCCGCTACCGTGCCTCACCGGGCCGGGTGCACGCGGCGCGGGTAGCCTTGGCCGGACGTGCGCCCCGGTGCACACCGTCGCCGAGCGGGTCGCACCGCTCGGGCAGGGTCGAGGGAGTCGAGGGAGTTCATGGCAGGGCCAGGAAGCCGGGTCTTCATCTCCCACCTCTCCGCCGTCGCGGTGTTCGACCCGAACGGCGACCAGGTCGGGCGGGTCCGCGACGTGGTCGTGTCGCTGCGCCTCGGCGGCCGCCCTCCGCTGGTGCTCGGGCTGGTGGTCGAGGTCGTCGCCCGGCGCCGGATCTTCCTGCCGATGACCAGGGTGACCAGCCTGGAGTCCGGCCAGGTGCTCACCACCGGCGTGATCAACCTGCGCCGCTTCGAGCAGCGCCCGTCCGAGACCCTGGTGCTGGCCGAGCTGCTGGACCGCACCGTCACCTGGTCCAAGACCGGTGAGGACGTCACTGTGCTGGACGTCGGCATGGTGCAGACCCGGCTGCGCGAGTGGGAGGTCAGCAAGGTCTTCGTCCAGGTCGGCCGGGCCACCCGGCTGCGCAAGGGCAAGGGCGAGCGGCTCACCCTGGACTGGCAGGACGTCACCGGCTTCGCGCTGCCCGAACAGGACCAGGGCGCGGCCAACCTGCTCGCCACCTTCGAGCAGCTGCGCCCGGCCGACCTCGCCAGCGTGATGCACCACCTGTCGGCCAAGCGCCGCGCCGAGGTGGCCGCCGCGCTGCCCGACGAGCGGCTCGCGGACGTCCTGGAGGAGCTGCCCGAGGACGACCAGGTCGAGATCATCGGCAAGCTCCAGGAGGAGCGGGCGGCCGACGTCCTGGAGGCGATGGACCCGGACGACGCCGCCGACCTGCTCTCCGAGCTGCCCGGCGACGAGGCCGAGCGGCTGCTCGGGCTGATGGAGCCGGACGAGGCCGAGCCGGTCCGCCGGCTGCTCTCCTACGAGGAGGACACCGCCGGCGGTCTGATGACCACCGAGCCGATCGTCCTGGAGCCGGACGCGACGGTCGCCGAGGCGCTGGCCCGGATCCGGATCCGCGACCACAAGCCCGCGCTGGCCGCCCAGGTGTACGTCTGCCGGCCGCCGAACGAGACCCCGACCGGCAAGTACCTGGGCGCGGTGCACTTCCAGCGGCTCCTGCGCGAGCCCCCGTACGTCCTGGTCGGCTCGCTGGTGGACGACGACCTGGACGCGCTGCCGCCGGACACCCCGCTGTCGCTGGTCACCAGCTACCTGGCGACGTACAACCTGGTGGCCGCGCCGGTCGTGGACGAGGCCGACCACCTGCTCGGCGCGGTGACCGTCGACGACGTGCTCGACCACCTGCTGCCCGAGGACTGGCGCGACGCCGCGCTGCACGCCGGGGACGACGACAGAGACGAGGTGCACGGTGGACGGTGACCGCAACGGCCGGCGGGGCGAGTCCGCCCGCCGGCGCCTGCAGGGCGAACTGCGGGAGCTGCGACAGCTGCGCGAACTGCGCACCCGCGAGGGCGGCGGCCGGGAGCGCCTGGAGACCTCCCCCATCACCGGCTCCAACCGCACCCGGCTCGACCAGCCCCGCACCGCGCGGCCCGGCCTGCTGACCCTGCCGTCCTACGACCCCGAGGCCTTCGGGGTGCTGTCGGAGCGGATCGCCCGCTTCCTCGGCACCGGGCGGTTCATCGTCTGGATGACGGTGGTGATCATCGTCTGGGTGCTGTGGAACACCCTGCTGCCGTCGGCCGCGCGCTTCGACGAGTACCCGTTCATCTTCCTGACCCTGGTGCTGTCGCTCCAGGCCTCCTACGCGGCGCCGCTGATCCTGCTGGCGCAGAACCGGCAGGACAACCGGGACCGCGTCAACATGGAGCAGGACCGGGCCCGCAGCGACCGCAACATCGCCGACACCGAGTACCTGGCCCGCGAGGTCGCGGCGCTGCGGCACGGGCTCGGCGAGGTGGCCACCCGGGCCTTCATCACCTCCGAACTGGGCAGCATCCGGTCCGAGCTCCAGTCGCTGCTCAAGGAGATCGACGAACGGCGGGGCGCCCCCGAGTCGTTGTGACCGGCGGCACGCTACCGGCCGGTTAAGCGGTTCGCCCGGAGCCGTACCATCAAGGCATGGCCAACGAGACAGAGGTCGCGGCCGGCGTCACGGAGGACTCCGTACGCCAGGCGCTGGCGACCGTCAACGACCCGGAGATCAACCGTCCGATCACCGAGATCGGCATGGTGAAATCGGTCGAGATCGCCGAGGACGGCGCGGTGCGCGTCGCGGTCTACCTGACCGTCTCCGGCTGTCCGATGCGCGACACCATCGTCACCCGGGTCCGCGACGCGGTCGGCCGGGTGCCCGGTGTGACCGGCGTCGACGTCGAGCTCGACGTGATGAGCGACGAGCAGCGCAAGGAGCTCTCCCAGCTGCTGCGCGGCGGCGCCCCCGAGCGGGAGATCCCGTTCGCCAAGCCGGGCACGCTGACCCGGGTCTACGCCGTCGCCTCCGGCAAGGGCGGCGTCGGCAAGTCCTCGGTGACCGTCAACCTGGCCGCCGCGATGGCCTCGGACGGGTTGAAGGTCGCCGTCGTGGACGCCGACATCTACGGCCACAGCGTGCCGCGCATGCTGGGCGTCGAGGGCCGGCCCACCCAGGTCCAGGACATGATCATGCCGCCGCAGGCGAACGGCGTGAAGGTCATCTCGATCGGCATGTTCACCCCGGGCAACGCCCCGGTGGTCTGGCGCGGCCCGATGCTGCACCGCGCGCTGCAGCAGTTCCTGGCCGACGTCTACTGGGGCGACCTGGACGTGCTGCTGCTGGACCTGCCGCCCGGCACCGGTGACATCGCGATCTCGGTGGCCCAGCTGGTCCCCAACGCGGAGATCCTGATCGTCACCACCCCGCAGATGGCCGCCGCCGAGGTGGCCGAGCGGGCCGGCACCATCGCGGTGCAGACCCACCAGAAGATCGTCGGCGTGATCGAGAACATGTCCGGCATGCCGTGCCCGCACTGCGACGAGATGATCGACGTCTTCGGCACCGGCGGCGGCCAGACCGTCGCCGACGCGCTGACCCGCACCGTCGGCGCCACCGTCCCGGTGCTCGGCTCGATCCCGATCGACGTCCGGCTGCGCGAGGGCGGCGACGACGGCCGCCCGGTCGTGCTCGCCGCCCCCGACTCCCCGGCCGGCGCCGCCCTGCGCGCCGTGGCCGGCAAGCTCGGCGGCCGCCAGCGCGGCCTGTCCGGCATGTCGCTGGGGCTGACGCCCAAGAACAAGTTCTGACGTTCCGAGCGGGCGGACGCGGGGGGGGGGGGGGGGGGGGGGGGGGTGGAGCGATGAGCAACCCCCGAAAACCCCCCCCCCAGGCAGATGACCCACGAA